>NZ_JBHWUU010000063.1:0-60722 GCF_042737375.1 Streptomyces sp. NPDC060000 | reverse complement strand
GGGGGTGGGCTTTTTTTTTTTATCACCCCCGCCGCGGGGGGGCCCCCCCCGGTTTGCGGGGGGCCCCCCCCTTCGGCGTACTGCGCGTCCTGTGCGGACGTGCCCCACAAGGGGGCGCGGGGAACTGCGCGACCAGCCACAGGCGGCCCGCAGCTACCCACGGCGCTCCGGCGGAGCGCTTACTTGCCCTTGGCCGCTTCCTTGAGCTTCGAGCCCGCGGAGACCTTGACGCTGTAGCCGGCCGGGATCTGGATCGGGTCGCCGGTCTGCGGGTTGCGGGCGGTGCGAGCGGCACGGTGGGTGCGCTCGAAGGTCAGGAAGCCGGGGATCGTGACCTTCTCGTCGCCCTTGGAGACGATGTCGCCGACGACCTCGGCGAACGCGGCCAGCACTGCGTCGGCGTCCTTGCGGGTCACCTCGGCGCGGTCGGCCAGCGCGGCCACCAGCTCACTGCGGTTCATGTTGTTACTCCCGTGTTCTTCTTGCCGTTGCGGCGTGCCACGCGGCGGAGCCGCATGTTGGGCACAGCGAAAGTCGTTGTGCACGCGCCCAGAGACGCATCCTGCCCCTACCAGCGGCGCGAAAGCCAATCCGGCACCCGCACGGAGTCGTGAGACAACCCTTGGGAGTCACACGAAGGGCGGTTGGGTCGGGCGCAACCCTAGAGGGCCGTTCCCGGCGCGACGTTCCGCGACGCGCCGTTGCGGGGGCCACCGTGGCGATCCTCACAGCCCCCGCACTCTCGCATGCCCCGAACCTAGGAGGCCGACACTCCCGCCGCCTTCGCGGCCTCCCGCACCGCACCCGCGACCGCGCCCGCGACCTTGTCGTTGAAGACGCTGGGGATGATGTAGTTCGCGTTGAGCTCGTCGTCGCTCACGACGTCCGCGAGGGCCTTCGCGGCCGCGAGCATCATCTCGGTGTTGACGGTGCGGGACTGTGCGTCCAGCAGGCCGCGGAAGACGCCCGGGAAGACCAGCACGTTGTTGATCTGGTTCGGGAAGTCGGAGCGGCCGGTGGCCACCACGGCGGCCGTCTCGCGGGCGATCGTCGGGTCGACCTCGGGGTCCGGGTTCGCGAGCGCGAACACGATCGCGTCGTCGGCCATGGCGGCCACGTCGTCGCCGTCGAGGACGTTCGGGGCGGAGACGCCGATGAAGACGTCCGCGCCGCGCACGGCCTCCTTCAGGGTGCCGGTGAGGCCCTCGGGGTTGGTGTTGTCGGCGATCCAGGACAGCGCCGAGTCCGGGGCCGCGTCGACCAGGTCCTCACGGTCCGCGTGGACGACGCCGTGGATGTCGGCGACGACCGCGTTCTTCACGCCCGCCGCGAGCAGCAGCTTGAGGATGGCCGTGCCGGCCGCGCCGGCGCCGGACATGACGACCCGCACGTCCCCGATGCCCTTGTTCACGACACGCAGGGCGTTCGTGAGGGAGGCGAGGACGACGATCGCGGTGCCGTGCTGGTCGTCGTGGAAGACGGGGATGTCGAGGGCCTCGCGCAGCCGGGCCTCGATCTCGAAGCAGCGGGGCGCGGAGATGTCCTCGAGGTTGATGCCCGCGAAGCCGGGGGCGATGGCCTTGACGATCTCGACGATCGCGTCGGTGTCCTGGGTGTCCAGGCACAGCGGCCAGGCGTCGATGCCGGCGAACCGCTTGAACAGCGCGGCCTTGCCCTCCATGACCGGCAGCGCGGCCTTCGGGCCGATGTTGCCCAGACCCAGCACGGCCGAGCCGTCCGTCACGACCGCAACGGAGTTGCGCTTGATGGTCAGGCGGCGGGCGTCCTCGGGGTTCTCGGCGATCGCCATGCAGACGCGGGCCACGCCCGGCGTGTAGATCATGGACAGGTCGTCACGGTTGCGGATGGGGTGCTTGGACGCCATCTCGATCTTGCCGCCGAGGTGCATCAGGAACGTACGGTCGGAGACCTTGCCGAGGGTGACGCCCTCGATGCCGCGCAGCTGCTCGACGATCTCGTCGGCGTGCGCGGTGGAGGTGGCGGCGATGGTGACGTCGATGCGGAGCTTCTCGTGGCCGGACGCGGTGACGTCGAGGCCGGTCACCGAGCCTCCGTGGGACTCCACGGCCGTGGTGATCTGGGAGACCGCCGTTCCGCTCGCGGGCACCTCCAGACGGACCGTGATCGAGTAGGAGACGCTGGGCGCCGTTGCCATGGCCGACTTCCTCTGCACTGCTGGGTCGCGGGTTTGCCGTCCGATCGTCGCACCTACCGACGAGTACATGAAAGCCGCTCCGGATTGCGATCGTTTTGTTCTCAATGAAGTGGATGCGGGCCGTGCGGCGGGTGAACGCAGTGAGAGAGGCCCACATCACAGGTGATGTGGGCCTCTCTCACGTTCATGACACCGACCCGCCATGCTCGCCTCGCGGCAAGTGGTCGCTCGTAGCGACGAAGGTTGGGCCCGGGGGCTTGGATCGAGCCGGTGTCACGACCAGGCTAACAAACGGATGCCCGAAGGCCATTCCCGTCCGGAGAGTTCACAGGAAACATTCGCTCTCCCAGCGCTCTCCCAGCCGCTCTCCTCAGTCCCTGAGGAGGTCGGGCACTCCGTCGGCGTCCGGCTCGTCCCGGTCCCCGGAAACGACCGTGAGCTGCTGGGTGGCCCGGGTCAGGGCCACGTACAGCACGCGCAGGCCGGCCGGCGACTCGTCCGCGATCTCCGCCGGTGAGACGACGACCGTCGCGTCGTACTCCAGCCCCTTGGCCTCGAGGCTGCCCAGGGCCACCACGCGCTCGCCCAGGCCGGCGAGCCAGCGTCTCGCCTCCTCACGGCGGTTCATGGCGACGACGACGCCGACGGTGCCGTCGACCCGCTCCAGGAGGCGCCCGGCCTCCGCGCGGACGGTGGCGCCCAGGGTGTCGGTGACGGCCTCGAAGCGGGGCACGACACCCGTCGACCTGACCGCCGACGGGGACTCGGCGCCCGGCATCGCCAGGGCCAGCACCTTCGCCGCCAGGTCCGCGATCTCCGCCGGGTTGCGGTAGTTCACGGTCAGCCGGAAGCGGCGGCGCGGGCGGGTGCCGAGGGCCTCGTCGCGTGCCTCGGCGGCCTCGTCGGGGTCGGACCAGGAGGACTGGGCCGGGTCGCCGACGACGGTCCAGGTGGCGTGCCGGCCGCGACGGCCGACCATGCGCCACTGCATCGGGGTGAGGTCCTGCGCCTCGTCGACGATGACGTGCGCGTACTCGGTCCGCTCCTGGGCGAGCCGCTCGGCGCGCTCGCGCTGTGTCTCCTCGCGCACCGGCATCAGCTCCTCCAGGCCGGTGAGGTGGTCCAGCGGGTCGTACTCGCGCCGTTTGCGGGGGCGGAGCGGGGCGCCGAGGATCGCCTGGAGTTCGTCGAGCATGGCGATGTCGTGCACCGAGCGGCCGTCCCGCTTGAGCGCGCGGGCGACCTTGCGGATCTCGCCCTGGTTGAGGACGCGCCGCGCCCAGCGGCCGAGCCGCCGTTCGTCGGCCATCGCCGTCAGGACCGCCTCCGGGGTCAGCTCGGGCCACCAGGCGTCGAGGAACGCGATGAACGAGTCCTCGGTGGTCACGTCCTCGTCGAAGGAGGAGCGCAGCTCGGCGGCGAGCTCGGGGTCGCTGTGCCGGCCGACCGCGCCTGAGCGCTCCCACAGGGCGTCCAGGAGCAGCTTGCGGGCGCGGGGGCGCAGCAGGTTCACGGGGGCGGTGCCGCTGAGCGCGCTCTGCCGGACGCGGTCCAGGTCCCCGGCCTCCAGCTCCAGGCGGCGGCCGAAGGCGACGACCCGCAGCCGGGTGGGTGTGGCCGGCGGCGCGTGGGTCTCGTCGGGCTCGTCGAGGGTCGGCTGCGCCGGGGCCCGGACACCGCTCTCGAGGGCGCCGCGCGCCGCCCTGCGCAGCACGTTCAGCATCCGGTACGACCCCTTGGCCCGGGCCACCGCCGGGGAGTCGTACAGGGTGGCCTCGGCGCCGTCGACGAGGGAGCCGATGGCACGGATGGCCACCTGGCCCTCCTCGCCGAGCGAGGGCAGCACACCCTCGGTGTACGCCACCAGCAGGGGCGTGGGCGAGACGATCAGGATGCCGCCCGCGTACCGGCGCCGGTCCTGGTAGAGCAGGTAGGCGGCCCGGTGCAGCGCGACGGCGGTCTTTCCGGTGCCGGGGCCGCCCTCGACATAGGTCACGGAGGCGGCGGGGGCGCGGATGACCATGTCCTGCTCGGCCTGGATGGAGGCGACGATGTCGCGCATGGTGTGGCTGCGGGCCTGCCCGAGGGCGGCCATGAGGGCGCCGTCGCCGATGACGGGCAGTTCGTCGCCGTCCAGGACCGCCTTCAGTTCGGGACGCATCAGGTCGTCCTCGACGCCGAGGACGCGACGCCCCTTCGAGCGGATCACCCGGCGCCGCACGACCCGCCCCGGGTCGACCGGGGTGGACCGGTAGAAGGGGGCCGCGGCCGGCGCCCGCCAGTCGATGACCAGCGGGGCGTAGTCGGAGTCGAGGACGCCGATCCGGCCGATGTGGAGCGTTTCGGCGATGTCGGCGGTGTTGTCGGGGCGGACGGCCCCCTCGGCGGGCTCCACGGCGGTGTAGGCGCCGTCCGGGCCCTTCTTGCCGTCCTTGCCGGGGAGGAGGTCGATCCGCCCGAACAGGAAGTCCTCGAACTCGTTGTTGAGCCGGTTGAGGTGGACTCCCGCGCGGAACACCTGCGCGTCCCGCTCGGCGAGGGCGCCGGGCGTGCCGACCTGGCCGCGCTTGGCCGCGTCGCTCATGAGGAACTCGGCCTCGTGGATCTTCTCCTCAAGGCGTCGGTACACCCGGTCGAGGTGTTCCTGTTCGATGCTGATCTCTCGGTCCCGCACCGAATCCGGCGCGGTTTCCTGAACCGATCCGACCGCGGTTTCCTGCTGTGCCTGGACGGCCACCGGGCCCCCTTCTGACGTGCTGGGCAGCCGTCAACCGTACGCGAAGGGGGCCCGCTGAAGGAAGTTACGCGTCGATCTGGACGAGCTTCTTGCCGTCGAAGGTCATGACCTCGAAGTGATCGATCTCGTTGGTCTTGAAAGCGGCGCCGCCCACGACGTACAGCGGGTTCTTGGCCTGCTCGGTCTTGGCTCCGGGGAGGCCGTAGCCCCACTCCGGGACCGACCAGGAGGAGACCGTCTCGCGTTCGCCGTTCTTGCCGACGGCGATCAGCGAGCACTTCTCCGGGCCCGACACGTTCTTCAGCTCGACGCCGATCTCCGTGCCCCACGCCTTCTCGCCCATGGCGACGGTCGCCGAGACCTTGCTCGCGGAGTCGGTCGCGGAGACCCGGTCGGTGAGCGCGGCGAAGGTCGTCTTGGCGGTGTTGGCGGACTTGGTGGCGCTCGCCTCGGTCCCCTTGGTCCCGCTGTCGCCGCCGGTCGCCGCCAGCACGGCGAGCGGACCGCCGATGATCAGCGCGGCCGCTGCCGCCACCAGGAAGAAGGAGCGGCGGCGCTTGACCGCGCGGCGCTCGGACACCTCGTCGACCAGCCGTTCCGCGAGCCGCGGGCTGGGGCGGGCGGAGAGGGACTCGCCGATCGCGGGGGTGCCGGTGCCCGGCAGGTCCGCGAGGGCGGCCAGCATGGGTTCCATGCCGGCGAGCTCGTCGAGCTGCTGGGCGCACCACTCGCAGCCGGCGAGATGCATCTCGAAAGCGGTTGCTTCGGCGTCGTCGAGAATCCCGAGGGCGTAGGCGCCGACGGTCTCGTGTTCGCTCGGGCTCGGAGATCCCGTAGATCCCTGCATGGGTCCAGACATACCCGAACCACCTGCTCCGAATCCCCCGTAAACGCTCATCACGCCGTCACCCCCCGCTCCTCCAGAGCCAGCTTCATCGACCGCAGGGCATAGAAGACCCGTGAGCGCACGGTGCCGCTGGGGATGCCCAGCGTCTCGGCCGCCTCGTTGACGGTACGCCCCTTGAAGTACGTCTCGACGAGCACCTCCCGGTGGGCCGGGGTCAGGTCGTCGAGCGCGTCGGACAGCGTCATCAGCCACAGCGCCTTGTCGATCTCGTCCTCCGCAGGAATGACCTCCAGCGGCGACGGGTCGACCTCCTGCGGCCGGGCCTGCCGGCTGCGGTGGCCGTCGATGACGATGCGGCGTGCGACCGTCACCAGCCAGGGGCGTACAGATCCGGTCGCACGATTGAGCTGACCGGCGTTCTTCCAGGCACGGATGAGCGTCTCCTGCACGACGTCCTCGGCGCGCTGCCGATCTCCGGCAACCAGGCGCAGGACATACGCAAGCAGGGGTCCGGCATGCTCCCGATACAGAGCACGCATCAGCTCCTCGTCAGGTTCCGAGGGCTGGGACATGCGATGTCGGGCCCTCGATCCACGTTCATTGGCCACGGCCGCATCCTTGCGCACGCCCACCTCCGGTGTCCGGGGGATCCCCCAGTCGGTCGCTCGACGACGGGTACGCAGACGGGGTGTTGGGTGTTCAAACCACGGAGACATTTTTCTTCCGGGTGTCATGACGAGGGGGACATGGCGGCACATTCCAACCGCTTTTTCTTTACATTTCCACCACACCGACAAGATCGCGCCGACTGCCCGGGCGGCGGCTCAGGTAAACGGCGTGTAATCGAAATCACTTCGACGGTCGCTCTCCGGCCCCTCCACGAAAGCCGCATACCAGGCAGGGGAGTTACGGCCGTGACGCGAGCGCGGCCCGTCGGCGGTGCCGCGCCACCCGTTCGCGGTTCCCGCACACCTCACTGGAACACCAGCGCCGCCGGCGTCCCCGGGACATGTCCACGTACACGATCGGACAGTTGTCGCCCGCGCACTGCCGCAGCCCTCCCCGGGCGACGGGATCGGTGAGCAGCTCCACCGCGTCCCGGGCCACGGCGGCCAGCAGCGCGGCACACGCCGGCGGCCCGGCCAACTCGCGCACGAGCCCGCCGTCTTCGCCGCGTACGGCACGGGGGGTGGGGGGCGCGGCCCGGGCGGCGTCGTTGACGCGGGCCAGGGCGGGGTCGTACGACCCCGTGTCGTTCCGGGCGAGCCACCCGTGCACCAACCGCCCCGTGTTCCGCCGCAGTTCGCGGAAGGCGGGCGGCCAGGAGGGGTCGGCGTGGGTCAGCGGGGTGCCGGCCGGGACGAGTCCGCACCCGCGGATCCACGCGCACAACGGCGCGACGGCGTCGAGCCGTTCGACGGGGTGCGCGGTCGCGAGCAGGTCGAGACAGATCCGCCCGGCGTCGAACCGGAGCTCGTCCATGCGCGTGTCACCGCCAACCGAGGGGCACTGCTCGGGAAACCGTCCCTTCACAGTGCCAGCGCTGGGTGCCAATATCCAGCCCGTCCGGGGGTGCCCCCTCTGGGGGAGCTCGAGGACGAGGCCGTTTTTTTCAGGCCGTAGCGGGGGGCCGGGGACGGCAGCCCCCGGGAGAAGACGGGCGGGGACGCAGAACCCGCCTAGTCATCCGCGTACTTCGCGTCCGCGGCCGGGTCCAGCGCCAGCCGGTAACCCCGCTTCACCACCGTCTGGATCAGCTTCGGCGCCCCGAGGGCCGTCCGCAGACGGGCCATCGCCGTCTCGACGGCATGTTCGTCCCGCCCGGCGCCTGGCAGCGCCCGCAGCAGATCGGAACGCGGCACGACCCACCCCGGCCGCCGGGTCAGCGCCCGCAGCAACGACATCCCCGCCGGTGGCACCGGCTTCAGACAGCCGTCGACCAGCACCGCGTGCCCCCGGATCTCCACCCGGTGCCCGGCGATCGGCAGCGCCCGGGCCCGCCCCGGCAGCTCCTGGCACAGCAGCTGCACGAGCGGCCCGAGCCGGAACCGCTCCGGGGAGACGGTGTCCACGCCCTGCGCCTGGAGCGGCAGCGCGGTGACCGGCCCGACACAGGCCGGCAGCACGTCGTGGTGGAGGGCGGCGAGCAGCTCCGGGAGCAGTCCGCGCCGCTCCGCGCGCGACAGCAGGGACGCGGCGGCGGGCGCGCTGGTGAAGGTGATCGCGTCAAGGCCGCGCGAGACGGCCGCGTCGAGCAGCCGGTCGAGGGGCGAGACGTCCTCCGGCGGCATCCACCGGTAGACGGGCACCCCCACGACCTCCGCGCCCGCGGCCCGCAGCGACTCCACGAAGCCGGGCAGCGGCTCACCGTGCAGCTGGACGGCGATGCGGCGCCCCTCGACGCCCTCCTCCAGGAGCCGGTCGAGCACCTCGGCCATGGACTCGCTGGACGGCGACCACTCCTCCGTCAGCCCGGCGGCCCGAACGGCGCCCTTGACCTTGGGACCACGGGCGAGCAGCTCGACTCCGCCGAGCCGGGCGAGCAGCTGCTCGCCGAGCCCCCAGCCGTCGGCCGCCTCGATCCAGCCGCGGAACCCGATCGCCGTGGTGGCGACCACGACGTCCGGCGCCTGGTCGATGAGTTCCTTGGTGGCGGCGAGCAGTTCACCGTCGTCGGCGAGCGGCACGATCCGCAGAGCGGGCGCGTGCAGCACCACCGCCCCGCGTCGCTGGAGCAGCGCGCCGAGCTCCTCGGCCCGGCGCGCGGCCGTCACGCCCACGGTGAAGCCCGCGAGGGGGCCGTGTTCGACGCCGCCCTGAGGGCCGGTGTCGGATCGCTGCTGTTGCTCGTACATCACTCTCGTCCCGCTCGAGTCCCGTTCGCACCTACATGCCGACGAGCCTGTCAACGGTGCGTGACAGGCTCGGTTCGGCCACGTGTCGCCGGTGTTACGTCACACCTTGGCGTAGCTGAGCTGCTGCTTCGCCTCGGAGGCGGCACTTCCCGCCGTGGTCCGGCCGGCCGGGCGGCGAAGGTATACGGCCCAGGTGATGCCGAAGCACACCGCGTAGAAGGCGAGGAAGACGACGAAGGCACCGGTTCCGGAGCCGTAGGAGAGGAAGGACTGCCGGAAGGCCAGGTTGATCCCGACTCCGCCGAGCGCGCCGACCGCCCCGATGAGCCCCATGGAGGCGCCGGAGAGACGTCGGCCGTAGGCGGCCGCCTCCTCGCCCGCCAGGCCCTTGGCGACCGCCTTCGCATGGAAGATGCCGGGGATCATCTTGTACGTCGACCCGTTGCCGAGACCGCTGAGCACGAACAGCACCACGAAGACGGAGACGAAGAGGGGCAGCGACTTCTGCATGCTGGCGTAGACCAGGCCGGCGGTGGCGGAGGCCATGCCGACGTAGTTGTACAGGGTGATGCGGGCGCCGCCGTAGCGGTCGGCGAGCCAGCCGCCGACGGGCCGGATGAGGGAGCCGAGCAGCGGGCCGATGAAGGTGAGGTAGGCCGCCTGGAGGGGCGTGCGGCCGAACTGGTTCGTCAGGACCTGGCCGAAGGCGAAGCTGTACCCGATGAACGACCCGAACGTCCCGACGTAGAGGAAGGACATGATCCAGGTGTGGCCGTCCTTCGCCGCGTCGATCGCGGCGCCGGTGTCGTTCTTCACGGAGGCCAGGTTGTCCATGTACAGCGCGGCAAGGGTGGCGGCGACGAGGATCAGCGGGATGTAGATCCCGAGCAGCACGCGCGGTCCGCCGCCTGCGCCGATGACGGCGAGGCCGATCAGCTGGAGGACCGGCACGCCGATGTTGCCGCCGCCCGCGTTGAGCCCGAGCGCCCAGCCCTTCTTACGGAGCGGGAAGAAGGCGTTGATGTTGGTCATCGAGGAGGCGAAGTTGCCGCCGCCGATGCCCGCCAGCAGGCCGACCAGGAGGAACGTGTCGAAGGAGGTCCCCGGCTTCATCACCGTGAACGCGGCGGTCGTGGGGATCAGTAGCAGACCGGCCGAGATGATCGTCCAGTTCCGGCCCCCGAAGATCGCGACGGCGAAGGTGTACGGAACCCGGACTACCGCCCCGACCAGCGTCACCATCGACGTCAGCAGGAACTTGTCGGCCGGGGTGAGGCCGTACTCCGGGCCCATGAAGAGCACCAGCACGGACCACATGGTCCAGATCGAGAAGCCGATGTGCTCGGAGAGGACGGAGAAGAGGAGGTTGCGGCGGGCGATCTTCTCGCCCTTCTCGTTCCAGAAGGCCTCGTTCTCCGGGTCCCACTCCTCGATCCAGCGGCTCCCCTTCTGCACGGGGGACGGGGGTGCGGGGGCTGTGTTCGGGGCTGTCATGACGCCTCCACGGTGCTCCGGGGCTGGGGTGTTTCGGGGGATGAGCGGTGATGAGTCCCGAAGGTAGGGAGGGCGCGTTTCCGTGCTGTGGCTGTGGGTGACCGGAAAGGAACGTTGCTCTCACCTTGCGCGAAGGGCCGGTGAGAGGTTCTGGGGAGGGCTGAGCGCAGAGGCGCCTGATCGTGGGGGCCGGGAGGCGGGGACGGGTACGGGGGCCGGGGCTGCTGCGGTCGGGCCCGAGGCTTGAGCCGTTCACTTACGCCACCGGGGGCTCCCGCACGCTTCCAGCCCCGCGCGTATGCGGTCGACGCGGTTCGGCCTTCCCCCGTACGGGGAGTTGGCCCGGACTGAGTTGCCCGGGACCCGGCCCGTTCCCCCGAGACGTCGCTTTCCGCAGGGACGCGCCCCCCCCGCCCGGCCCTCGGACCGGGGGTGGGGGGGCGCGTCGGACGGGGCGCGGGGCGCCCTTCAGTGGCAGACGAACTCCTTGTTGGCGGTGCTCCCGCTCAACGTGCAGATCGGACCCCGGACTGCGCCGGTCGGGTCGTGAGAGGTGAGGTCCCAGGTCCCCGCGTTGCGGCTCAGGACCGCGTACCCGAAGACCCCACCCTGGGTGATGGAGTGGTTCACGGGCTGCGGCGGCGTCCCGACTGATTTCCCGATCACGGCGGCGTCGTTCGGCCCCTGCTCAAGTGGGTCTCCACCGGATAAGCCCACCGTCAGCTGCGGTGGCCGCGTGGTGTTGAAATCGATCATCTGGTAGAGGTGCGCATGGCCCGACAGCACCATGCGGATGTTGTCCGCCAACCGCCCCAGGGTCGTACCGGCGACGGCCTTGTCGAGGACGGGCGTGAACGTTTGCACCGGAGGGCCGGCCGATCTCACCATCCACACCGGCTTGTGGGTGAGGACGAAGTAGTCGTGACCGGGCTGCTGCCCCGCAGCCCGGTTCACGGCTTCGAACTGCCGGGTGTAGATCGCCTGCTGCATGAGGCTTCCGCTGTCGGCCGGGTCGGCGAACGAGGAGTCCACGGAGAGAAGGTGCAGGACGCCCGCCCTGATCTCCACGGGATCGGGGTAAAGGGAACACGATCCGTTGCTTCGGAGTTCGTCGGCGAGGTAGCGGAACCACGCGGCCCCCGCGCCGCCCGTCGCAGGTGGGGTACGGCAGTCTTCGTGGTTGCCTCGCGTCAACGCGACCGGCGCCACGGCCAGCAGGCTTTCCGCCGGTCTGAAGAAGTCGGCGACCACACAGGCCCAGCTGAATCGGTCTCCCGCGGTCGTGCAGCCCGGATTCGCGGCCGCGTCGGTGGCCTGAGCCGGGTCGTCACGGTAGAGGTAGTCGCCGACATGGACCACGAGATCCGGATGCGTCACCGTGGCCGCACCGTGTGCGATCCGCGGGAACGGCCAGCCGGTTTGGTGGTTGGCGCAGTCCTGGTTGGGACCCGCCGTCGTGACGCGGCAGCCCGTGTCGCCGATCACGCCGATGGTTTCGGGACGTGTGCTCGCGGTCCAGTTCGGCAGGGGAAGCTCACGGTTCGCGGGGTGCACCACGGCCGCGGCGACCGTCGACTGCGCGAGCACCGCGTTACGGGCGCCGAGGGGCACGACCAACTCGCACACCGTGGTGGGGAACTGCGGCAGCATGGGACGGCTCAGCAGCCGCATCCGGTAGGCGGTCCTGAAGGTGCCCACGGTGTACCGCACGGAGGGGCACGTACCGGAGTTGTCGGTGGTCACGTAGCGGATCTGGGTACCCCGACCGGTCAGCTGGGTCCATGCCCATGCCTCACCGCCGGGGGGCCCGGTCCCTGGCGGAGGGGTCGGCCCCGGCGGCTGCGGACCTTCGCCGTAGGGCGGGGTCCCCGGCGGAGGGGTCGACCCCGGCGGCTTCGGCCCTCCGCCTTCGGGCACGGGCCCCGCGAGGGCCGTCCCGACCGAGAGAGCCGCGGCCAGCACTCCCGTCATGGCGAGGACGATCGTCCGGCGCATCGTGCTCACGTTCCTCCATCCCGAGCCCTGGGCTCCGACCCATCCGATTGACGGGCATACCGGGCAATCCTCACCAGGGCTCTCGATGGACGCACTCCGAACGAGGCGAACGGCGTACCGCTGCGTAGACGCGCGCACAGGGTGCTGTTCGGAGCCGAGGGTGTCGTTCAGCCCCGGTGCGTGCCGGCGCCGACCCGGCCGTCCGGCCACAGCCGGGGCCGGCGGCGGGCCGCCAGGTCCTCCACCCAGCCGAAGCAGACGACGCAGAGCGCGGTGAGCAGCCAGATGGCCGGCAGCTGCGGCCACGGACTCTCCAGCACCCACGGGGTGTTGGCCTCCAGCCACGAGATGCCCCACAGGCGGTCCCACAGGGCCTCGACGACTCCGATGCACACGTTGTGCCACAGGTAGATCGTCACGGCACGGGAGTTGAGCAGGGTGATCAGCCGGTCCCAGCGGCGCAGCCGGCCCGGCCACTCGGACCAGGACGGGCTGATGTGCAGAAGCAGCAGGACCGCGGCGAACGACCACAGGGACTGGGCGAACGGCATGTCGTCCAGGTCGTGCCCCTCCTCGAGGTGGTGGGCCAGGGCGTACCAGAGGCCGACCGCCGCCACCGCCGGGGCCAGCGACGGGACCACGTAGCGGGGCAGCCGGCGCAGGATGCCCTCCTGGTGCGCCATCCCCAGCAGCCAGCACGCGCCGAACGCGCCGAAGTCGCTGAGCTGGGCCTCCAGCCGCCAGCCGGGCACCGAGAGCGCGCCGAACTCCAGGGCGGCGGACAGCGCGACGGGCGCGAGGATCGTCGGCCAGGGCAGCCGGCGCAGGGCGCGCAGCAGCAGCGGGGAGAGCAGCACGAACCAGAGGTAGGCGCGGAGGTACCAGAGGGGTACGCCCATGTCGGTGGCCCAGTCGTCGCCGATCAGCCCGTGCACGCCGGGCAGCCCGTCGCCGTACGGCGGGTCGCTGAGCGGCAGGATCCAGTAGCCGAGGTGCAGCCACCACCAGCCGGGGCGCCCGTCCTCGTCCGGGCCCCAGCCCGCCACCAGCATGCCGGTCACACCGATCGCGCCCAGCAGCCACATCGGGGGCAGCAGCCTGCGCAGCCGGCCTCGTACGACTTCCGGCGCGGGGCGTCTGGCCAGCGAGCGGGCCATGAGGTTGCCTGCGAGCGCGAACATCACGCCCATCGAGGGGAAGACGACGGGCAGCCAGGCCCAGCCCATCAGGTGGTAGAGGACGACCCGGAAGAGGGCGATGGCACGCAGGAGGTCGAAGTAGCGGTCGCGTCCGCCGCCCTTCTTCCGCGAGCCCTCCCGACCGGGACCGCTCTGCCCGGAACTCCGCTGTTCAGAACCCCGCTGCCCGGAGCCCTGGTGTTCAGGGCCCTGCTGTTCAGAGCCCTGAACACCAGGGACTTGCTGCCCAGAACGCTCTCGCTCCGTACCCTGCCGCTCCGGCCCGCGGTGCTGGGCCGGCAGCGGGGGCGGGGGCAGTTCGGGCAGCTCGGACGTGGTGTCCGTCGGGTGGGTGCTCATCGGGCCGCTCCTCCGTCCGCGGTCGCCGCCGGCGCACCGGGCGGTGCCGCCACCTGCCCCATCCGGCGGAGTTTCTGCCAGCGCAGGCGGCCGCCGGTGAGGGCGGTGATCCAGGACTGGAGCAGGACGATGTACATCAGCTGGCGGTACAGGATCTGCTGGAGCGGCAGGGAGATGAGGGGGGTGAGGCGTTCGCGGTCCAGGACGAAGGCGTACGCCGCGCAGCCCGCCTGGACGGCGAGGACGCCGAACCAGGCCGCGATCGTCCTACCGGTCGGGCCGAAGAGCAGGCCGTAGACGAGGAAGAGGTCGATGAGCGGGGCGAGCAGCGGGGCGACGACCATGAAGAGGGAGACGAGAGGAAGGCCGACGCGGCCGAAGCGCCCGGAGGGGCCGGTCTCGACCAGCGCCCGGCGGTGCTTCCAGATCGCCTGCATCGTGCCGTAGCACCAGCGGTAGCGCTGGGACCACAGTTGCTGGACGGACTCGGGCGCCTCGGTCCAGGCGCGCGCCTTCTCCGCGTACACGACGTGCCAGCCGTCCCGGTGGATGGCCATGGTGATGTCGGTGTCCTCGGCGAGGGTGTCGTCGCTCATGCCGCCGACCCGCTCGAGCGCGGAGCGGCGGAAGGCACCCACCGCCCCGGGGATGGTCGGCATGCAGCGCAGGACGTCGTACATGCGGCGGTCGAGGTTGAAGCCCATCACGTACTCGATGTGCTGCCAGGCGCCGATGAGGGTGTCCTTGTTGCCCACCTTGGCGTTGCCGGCGACGGCGCCGACCTTCGGGTCGCCGAAGGGCTGCACCAGTTCGCGGACGGTGGCCGGCTCGAAGACCGTGTCGCCGTCCATCATCACGATGAGGTCGTGCCGGGCGTTGGCGATGCCCCGGTTGAGGGCGGCGGGCTTGCCCGCGTTGAGCTGGCGGACGACCCGGACGCCGGGCAGCCGCAGGTCCTCGACGATACGGGCGGTGCCGTCGCTGGAGCCGTCGTCGATGACGACGATCTCGATCGGGTGCTCGCTCTTCATCAGCGAACGCACCGTGCTCTCGATGCACTTGGCCTCGTTGTAGGCCGGAACGAGCACCGAGGCCGGTTCGGTGACGGGCGCGTCGGGCCCCCAGACGAAGCCCTCGCGGCGGGTACGGCGGGTGTGGATCGCGGAGAGCAGGAGCATCAGCCCGAACCGGGCGAAGACCAGGACGCCGATGACGGCGAGGCCGACGACCAGGACGCCGGTGATGTCGTCGGAGGCCTCGACCAGGAAGACCCAGGCCCTGCCCTTCCACAGGTCGATCCCGGTGACGGGGGTGTGCGCGCTCGGGGCGTGCAGGGCCTCGGTGAGGTTCTCGAAGTCGTATCCCTTGCCCTGGAGTTCGGGGAGGTACGTGTCGAGCGCCTGGACCGTCTGGTGGCGGTCGCCGCCGGAGTCGTGCATGAGGACGATCGCGCCCTTGCCGCCCCGCGGTGTGGCGTTGCGGATGATCTGCCGCACACCCGGCTTGCGCCAGTCCTCACTGTCGGCGGTGGTGAAGACGGTGAGATAGCCCCGGGTGCCGACGTACTGCGTGACCGGCCAGGAGGCGTTGTCGAGGGCGTCCGCGCTGGAGGAGTAGGGCGGCCGGAAGAGCGACGTCCGGATGCCCGCGGCTCCCGCCAGGGCCAGCTGGTTCTGGGTGAGCTCCCAGTCGATGCGCTTGTTCGACTGGTAGGAGAGGTCGGGGTGGTTGAAGGTGTGCAGCCCGATCTCGTGCCCCTCGTCCACCATCCGCCGGACCAGGTCCGGGTAACGGGAGGCCATGGTGCCGGTGATGAAGAAGACGGCGTGCACGTGGTGCTTCTTCAGGACGTCGAGGACCTCGGGGGTCCACTTCGGGTCGGGGCCGTCGTCGAAGGTGAGGACGATCCGGTGGTCCGGCACGTCCAGGCTGGTCTGCTGCCCGTGGCGGGTGTCGACGACCGGCCCGCCCCCGAGGACCGACTGCGGCACCTTGTCGGTGGCGGCCTCGGGGCGGATGCGGTAGTCGGCGAGGATCTCGCTGTGCACGTAGCCGCGCAGCATCAGCATCGCCATCATCGCGAGGAGCACGACGAGCGGCAGCAGATGGCGCAGCCGGAGCGAGACCAGCCGCCTGCGTTCGGGAGGGGGCGGCGCGGCGTGCGCGGAGCCGCCGGCGGCGTGGCCCGGCGCTCGGCCCCGCCCCTGCCTCGGGCCGGACCGGCGCCCGGTGGACCGTCGCCCGGCGCTGCGCGGGCCGCCGTCCGACTCACCTCCCGAGGGGTCCCCCGTCGTCGGTGAAGCGGACGCGGCGTGACCGCCGGAAGAGTGCGCGGGCTGCCCGACGGCGGACCGTCGGGTCGAGCGCCGGCTGGTACGTGGTGCCATGAGAGGTCGTTCTCCGGGGACGAGATCGGGCGAAGGTATGCGCCACGAGGCGAGCGGCGAGGAGCGAGCGTCTGGAGCTCGCTGACAAAAGCGGGAGGGCCGAGGCCCTCAGCAGGCCCTGCGGGCCAGAGGCGCGGCGGCCACGGCCGCGACCGGCGAAACGGTGCTGTCGAGGCCGCCGAAGCCGACCACCGACGGCGGTCTCCACCCCACACCGGCACCGGCACCGGCACCGGTGACACCCACGGGGTCGCGGGGCGCGTACGGCCCGTGCGGCCCGACGACACCCACGAGGTCGCGGGACCCATATGGCCCGTGCGGCCCGCGGGGCCCCTGCGGCCCGTACGGCCCGTTGAACCCGTGGAATCCGAGGAGCCCACGGAGGCCTCGCGACCCCTGGGGCCACGGCAGCCTGCGCAGCCCGTTGACACCCACGGGGTCGCGGAACCCATACGGCCCGTTCGGCCCATCGACACCCACGGGGTCGCGGAACCCATACGGCCCGTTCGGCCCATCGACACCCACGAGGCCGCGGAACCCATACGGCCCGTTCGGCCCATCGACACCCACGAGGCCGCGGGGCCCATACGGTCCATACGGCGCATGGGGCCCGTACGGCCCGTTGAACCCGTGGAGCCCTCGGGGACCTTGCGTCCCCTGGGGCCACCGCAGCCTGCGCAGCCCGTGCGGGCCCGTGGGATCCGTGGGGCCCATGGGGCCGTTGCGGGTAGCGGGGCCGTTGCGGGTAGCGGGGCCGTCACAGCCCCAGCGGCTCGCGGAGCCCTGCGCCCACTGGGGCCGGGCCCTGCGACCCCGCAGCGCGTGGGGACCTTGCGACCCCTGGGGCCCGTGGGGGCCCTGCGACCCCCGCAGCCCGTAGGAGCCTTGCGGTCCCTCCAGCCCCTGGGGTCCCTGTGGTCCCTGTGGTCCCCGTGGTCCCCGTGGCTCACAAGCCGACGGGTTCTCCTGGGAACGTTGGTCGGTGGTTGTCACGGGGACGTTCAGGCTGCCGGGCTCGATGCCGCCGGGGCCGGTTCCGGGGGGCCGCCGGCGACCGTGGTCGACGTTCCTCCGGCCGGGGACGGGGAGGAGGCTACCGAGGCAGAGGCCGCTGGCGAGGTCGCCGGTGGCGGTGGCGTGGACGCCGGCGGTGCGATCACCGGGCTGCTGGGGCCGGGGGCCGAGGAGGCCGAGGCCGTCGGGCCGGTGCTGGGCCGCGCGGTGCCGCTCGCCGACGGACGCGCCGCCGGGGACGCCCCCTTCGACGGAGCCGCGCTGCCCGACGCGCCCGGCGCCGTACTCGCTCCCGCTTTGCCCGGCACCGCGGCGGACGCGGTGGCGGTGACGTCCGCGCCGCCCGGCTCACTGTCGCCGGAGCCGCCGTGCCGCCGGCTCGTGGACGCGTCCGGCGTCGACGGGCTGTCCACATTGCCGGCAGCCGGCGTGTCGTCGGCCTGGCCCGGCACGGGAAGCGGCAGCCAGGGCGCGCCCGCGTTGCCGGACAGCAGCGCCGCCACGATGACGACGGCGTACGCCCCGCACGCGGTGCCCACCAGGATGCCGATACGGCGGAACGTCCGGCTGCGCCGGCCCGACTCGTCGACGAACACCGGGACGTCGGAGGCGGCCTCCGGACCGTCGGGCCGCCCCTTCTTCAGGGAGTCGAGCTGGACGGTCACCTCGGCCGGATCGTTCCCTTTCCCGTCCGCGCCGCCGGGCTCCTCTTCCCAGGGATCCCGGAGATCGCTCGACCGTTCGTTTTCGGAAAGACCGTTCGCCGTGTTCGAAGCCGGCAGCAGACCACTTTCTCGCGGTACGTCCAGCAATGACCGGTATCTGGCATTCTCGCCCGCCATGGACGTCAGAGGTTGCCCACCGATCCCGGAGAAGCCCTGCGATCCGGCCCCCGCCAACGGCACGTCCCGGGTCGGCGATGCCGCCGCCGGCCATTCGGGTTGGGCGTCTTCTCGCCAATTATTCATGTGCGCACTTCCCCCCAAGGAACTGTTCCGGGTGCGCCTACGACCCTGAGCGCAGTCGACGGAACCGGGCCCCCACCCAACTCCAGCGCCCCTTTTATCCCATTGCGCTCAGGTCCACGAATCTAGCGCAGGCTTGGGCCCTGTGTTTGCGATGTGTCATTTATGAACACAAGTCATGTTCATGCCTATGTCCCGAAATCACCTCTGCGTGGGCAGCCGCAGTCGCAGTCCGATCGCGTCGATCCGAAAGCGATCACTCGAGGCGCATCGAGGATCGGGAGGATCGAACGCATTTATCACATCGGCGACAGCCGGGGACAAACGGATCGCGTCGGGGGGAGGCCGGCACACCGACTCAGGCATGGCCGAAAACTTCACCCGCCCCGACGCCGGAATGCCCGATTTCCCCACCCGCACCATTGACGCGGCCACATCAGCCACATACGTTCCCCCGTCGAAGCGCTTCGACGTCACCCATCGAATCGATTCGATGGACGCACCGTGACGCCCTCAGAACCATCCGACTCCCCTGGAGGCACAGGATGTTGACGGCACGAAGGCGTGTGATGGCACGGCGGGGAACGGCGTGCGCGGCAGCGGCCGTCGCCGCTTCGCTGCTCCTGGCCTCCTGCGGCGGCTCGGACGGCGGCGGCACCGCCGACGCCAAGACCCTGCGGCTGTGGCACTACGAGGCCCCGAACAGCGCGATGGGCGCGGCCTGGACGGCGGCGATCAAGGAGTTCGAGGCCCAGCACCCGGGCGTGAGGGTGGAGTTCGAGGAGAAGAGCTTCGACCAGATCCAGAAGACCGCCCCGATGGTCCTGAACTCCTCCGACGCGCCCGACCTCATGGAGTACAACAAGGGCAACGCGACGGCGGGCCTGCTCTCCAAGCAGGGACTCCTCACCGATCTGTCCGCCGAGGTGACCAGGCGCGGCTGGGACAAGCTGATCGGCCCCGGTGTGCGCACCACCAGCCAGTACGACGCGAACGGCGTGATGGGATCCGGCAACTGGTACGGCGTGCCCAACTACGCCGAGTACACGATGGTCTACTTCAACAAGGACCTGTTCGCGAAGTACCGCCTCGCCGAGCCGAAGACGTTCGACGACCTGGTCGCGGCGATGGACACCTTCGCCAAGAACAAGATCACCCCGCTCGCCGACTCCGGCGCCGAGTACCTCGCCCAGCAGTACGTCTACCAGCTGGCCCTGTCCAGGGCGGACCGCTCCTGGGTCGACTCCTACGAGCTCTACAAGGGCAAGGCCGACTTCCACGACACGGCCTGGACCCACGCGGCCGAGACCTTCGCCGAGTGGGTGAAGAAGGGATATATCGGCAAGAGCTCCACCAGCGCCAAGGCCGAGGACGCGGGCGTCTCCTTCATCCAGGGCAAGGCGCCGATCCTGTTCTCCGGCAGCTGGTGGTACGGCCGCTTCGAGGACGAGGCGAAGTTCGACTGGGGCACCACGCTGTGGCCCGGCTCGGACCTCTCCCCGGGCTCCGGGGGCAATCTCTGGGTGGTCCCCAAGAGCGCCCACAACAAGGACCTCGCCTACGACTTCATCGACATCACCATGTCGAAGAAGATCCAGAACCTGCTGGGCAACAAGGGCGGCGTCCCGGTCGCGGCGGACCCGGCCGCCATCACCGACCCGAAGGCCAAGGAGCTCATCGCCCACTTCAACACCCTGTCCGGCCGCGACGGCCTGGCCTTCTATCCCGACTGGCCGGTCCCCGGCTTCTACGACGTCCTCGTCTCCGAGACGCAGAAGCTGATCACCGGCAGCGAGAAGCCGGACGGCTACCTGGACGCGTTGCAGAAGGCGTACGACAAGGGCGTACCGAAGACATGACGGTGACCGTCGAACGGGGCGGGCGGGTGACCGGCAAGCAGCACAGGGCCGTTCACCCGCGCCGCGCCCGGAACTCCTACGTACTGTTCCTGCTCCCCGGCGCCCTCGCCTTCTCGGCCGTCGTCGTCGTCCCGTTCCTGATGAACACGGCGGTGAGCCTCACCGACTGGCAGGGGGTGGGCAGCCCCGGGTGGTCCGGGCTCGCCAACTACCGCGAGCTGCTGGACGACGCGGAGTTCTGGGAGAGCTTCCGGCACAGCCTCTTCATGGTCGTCGCGATGGCGGCGCTCCCCACGGCCGTCGGCCTGGTCCTGGCGGCCGCCCTCTTCGACCACGTCGGCAAGCACTTCGGCAGCCGGACGGCGGCCGTCCTGCGCGCCTGCTTCTACCTCCCGCAGGTGCTGCCGATCGCGGTCGCCGGCATCGTCTGGAGCTGGATCCTCGCGCCCGACAACGGCTCACTGAACGAGCTCCTGCGAGCCGTCGGTCTCGGCGCCTGGCGGCAGGACTGGCTCGGCGACCCCGACCTGGCGCTCTACAGCGTCATGGGCGTGATGGTGTGGGTGCAGCTGGGCTTCCCGCTGGTCGTCTTCATGGCGGGCCTGGAACGCGTGGACCCGCAGCTGTACGAGGCGGCCGAGCTGGACGGCGCCGGCTGGTGGCGCCGCTTCCTGCACATCACGCTGCCGCAGATCCGCCCGGAGATCCACGTCGTACTGACCTGGTGCACGATCGCCGCGCTGAAGGTGTTCGGCGCGGTGTACGTCCTGACCAAGGGCGGCCCCGGCGGGGCGACGAACGTCCCCTCCTACTTCTCCTTCACCACGTTGTTCGAGAAGACGCAGGTCGGCTACGGCGCCGCGATCTCCACCGTGCTCACCGTGATCATCCTCGCCCTCTCCCTGGTCGGCCTGCGGCTGCAGACCCGGGCGGAGGACGCGGAGGAAGGACCGCGCACATGAGGGCCGCGCGAGCCCTGCGCCGCTACCCGGTCCTGGTGGCCCTCTGCCTGGCCGCCCTCTTCATGATCGTCCCGTTTCTGGTCGTCGCGGTGAACGCGGTCAAGTCCCCGGCGGAGTACTCCCGCAACGGCCCGCTGAGCCTGCCCGACGGGCTGTACCTGGACGGTCTGAAGGACTTCTGGGAGCGCGTCGACTACAGCCGGAAGCTGCTGAACTCGTTGCTGATCAGCGGGTCGGTGGCGGTGGGAGCGGTGGTCCTGTCGGTGCTGAACGCGTACGCGATCGGCATCGGGCGGATCAGGGGGCGCACCTGGGTACTGGCCTTCTTCGTGCTGGCGAACATGCTCCCGCAGGAGGCCCTGGTCTACCCGGTGTACTACCTGAGCAAGCAGGCCGGCCTGTACGACACCCGGCTCAGCGTGATCATCGTCTTCACCGTGATCCAGGCGGCCTTCGGCACCTACCTGCTCTCCTCCGTGCTGAGCCGGTTCCCGCGCGAGATCATCGAGGCCGCCCGCATCGACGGCGCGAACAGGTGGCAGGTGCTGTGGCGGATCGTCGTCCCGGTCAGCCGCCCCACCCTCGGGGTGCTCCTCGTCTTCTTCTTCGTCTGGACCTGGAACGAGTTCCTGCTCCCGCTGGTCATGCTGATCTCCAACGACAACCAGACCGTGTCGGTGGCTCTCGGCGTCCTCCAGGGGCAGCGCCTGATGGACGCCACGATGACCAACGCGGCCGCCCTCCTCGGCGTGCTCCCGGCCCTCGTCTTCTTCCTCGTCTTCCAGCGGACCCTCACCCGCGGCATCGCCGTGGGCGCCGTGAAGTAGTGAGGACCGAGCAGTAAGGACCCCCCACCCATGAAGTTCACCGACGGTTACTGGCTGCTGCGCGAGGGCGTGACGGCCGCTCACCCGGCCGAGGTCCTCGACGTCACCGAGTCGGACGGCGCCCTGGAGATCCACGCACCGACCCGGCCCATCCGCAGCCGCGGCGACCTGATGACGGGACCGGTCATGACGATCACCGCCCACACCCCGATGCCCGACGTCGTCGGCCTCACCCTCACCCACTTCACCAGTGAACGGCCCCGCGAGCCCGCCTTCGACCTCAACCGGTCGGCGCCCGCCCCGCAGCTCTCCCACGACGACGCGCACGCGACCCTGACCTCCGGCACGCTCTCCGTGAAGGTCGCCCGCTCCGGCCCCTGGCACGTGGAGTTCCTCGCCCACGGCCGGACGCTCACCTCCAGCGGTCCCAAGGGCATGGGCATCATGCGGGACGCGACCACCGGCGGCCACTATCTGCGCGAGCAGCTCAACCTGGGTGTGGGGACCTCCGTCTACGGGCTCGGCGAACGCTTCGGCCCGCTGGTCAAGAACGGTCAGGTCGTCGACATCTGGAACGCCGACGGCGGCACGGCGACCGAACAGGCCTACAAGAACGTGCCGTTCTACCTCACGGACGCCGGCTACGGCGTCTTCGTCGACCACCCGGGCAAGGTGTCCTTCGAGGTCGGCTCGGAGGCGGTGTCGAGGGTCCAGTTCAGCGCCGAGACCCAGGAGCTGACGTACTACGTCATCCACGGCCCCACCCCGAAGGACATCCTGCGCAAGTACACCGCCCTCACCGGCCGCCCCGCCCTCCCGCCCACCTGGTCGTTCGGCCTGTGGCTGTCGACGTCGTTCACCACCTCGTACGACGAGGAGACGGTGACCTCCTTCATCGAGGGTATGCGGGAGCGCGAACTCCCCCTCTCCGTCTTCCACTTCGACTGCTTCTGGATGCGGGAGTTCCACTGGTGCGACTTCCACTGGGACCCACGGGTGTTCCCCGACCCGGAGGGCATGCTGTCCCGGCTGAAGGCGAAGGGGCTGCGCGTCAGCGTGTGGATCAACCCGTACATCGCCCAGCGGTCGCCGCTCTTCGCGGAGGGCAGGGCGCTCGGCCATCTGCTGAGGCGGCCGGACGGGAGTGTCTGGCAGTGGGACCTGTGGCAGCCCGGCATGGCCCTGGTCGACTTCACCAGCGCGGCCGCCCGCGACTGGTACACGGCCAAGCTGGAGGCACTCCTCGCGCAGGGCGTCGACTGCTTCAAGACCGACTTCGGCGAGCGCGTCCCGGTCGACGTGGCCTGGTCCGACGGCTCGGACCCGGAGCGGATGCACAACCACTACACGTACCTCTACAACCGCACCGTCTTCGACGTGCTGCGCAAACACCGGGGCGAGGGCGAGGCGGTCGTCTTCGCGCGGTCCGCGACGACCGGCAGCCAGCAGTTCCCGGTGCACTGGGGCGGCGACTGCGAGGCGACGTACGAGTCGATGGCGGAGTCGCTGCGCGGCGGGCTGTCCCTGGGCCTGTCGGGGTTCGGCTTCTGGAGCCACGACATCGGCGGCTTCGAGGGCACCCCGACACCGGCCCTCTTCAAGCGCTGGCTGGCCTTCGGCCTGCTCTCCTCGCACAGCAGGCTGCACGGCAGCTCCTCCTACCGGGTGCCCTGGCTGTTCGACGAGGAGTCGGTGGACGTGGCCCGTCACTTCACCCGGCTCAAGCTGCGGCTCATGCCCTACCTGTACGAGGCCGCCCGCGTCGCCCACGAGGACGGCACGCCGGTGATGCGGGCGATGGTGCTGGAGTTCCCGGCGGATCCCGGGTGCGCGCACCTGGAACGGCAGTACATGCTCGGTCCGGATCTGCTGGTCGCGCCGGTGTTCAGCGACGCGGGGGACGTGGCGTACTACGTTCCCGAGGGCACCTGGACGCACTACCTCACCGGGCGGACGGTGACCGGGCCGCGCTGGGTGCGTGAGCGCCACGGGTTCCTCAGCGCACCGCTGCTGGTGCGGCCGGGCGCGGTGCTCCCGGTGGGCGCCCACGCCGACCGGCCGGACTACGCGCACGCCGACGGGGTCACCCTGCGCACCTACGGCCTGGAGCGCGGCGCCCAGGTCACGGTGCGGGTCGGGGACGTGACCTTCACCGTCGTACGCGAGGGGGACACGCTGCGGGCGTCCGCGAGCGACCCCTCGGCGCCGTGGGCGCTGGCCGCCGGGGACCGGGTCGCGCGGGCCGCGGCGGGCACCGGGTTCCTGACCCTGGAGACCCCGGACGCGGAGACCCCGGTCCCGCAGACCCCCGTTCTGGACACCCCTGACGACGGGGAGCCGGTCTGATGGTGAAGATCACCGATGTGGCGCGGCAGGCCGGGGTCTCCCCCAGCACGGTGTCCTATGCGCTGAGCGGCAAGCGCCCGATCTCCGAGGAGACCCGGCGGCGGGTCGAGGAGGCCGCCCACGCGCTGGGCTACCGCCCGCATGCCGGCGCCCGGGCGCTGGCCAGCAGCCGCTCGAACGTGCTGGCACTCGTGGTGCCGCTGCGGGCCGGCATCCATGTCCCGGTCGTCATGCGGTTCGCGGTGTCGGTGGTGACGGCGGCCCGGCACCACGACCACGACGTGCTGCTGCTGACCCAGGAGGAGGGCGAGGAGGGACTGCGCAGGGTCGCGGACACGGCCATGGTCGACGCGCTGATCCTGATGGACGTCCAGCTCCACGACCCCCGGCTGCCGTTGCTGCGCTCCCTGGACCGGCCGTCCGTGATGATCGGTTTCCCGCTCGAGGCCGACGGCCTGACCTGCATCGACCTCGACTTCCGGGCGGCGGGCGAGCGGTGTGTGGAGCATCTGGCACAGCTCGGGCACCGGGTGGTCGCCCTGGTCGGGTCACCGCCGGAGGTGTATGTGCGCGGGACGGCCTTCGCGCAGCGCGTGGTCCAGGGGTTCACGGCGGCCGCCGACCGGGCCGGGCTCGCCTCCGCCGTCCACCCGTGCGAGGCGACACCGGGCGCGGCCCGCCGGGTGGCCGAGCGACTCCTGCGCGAGCAACCCGCGCTGACCGGGGTGGTGGTGCACAACGAGGCGGTCCTGGAGCCCCTCGTCGAGGCGTTCGAGGAGCTGGGGCTACGCGTCCCCGGCGACCTGTCGGTGACGGCGATCTGCCCGGACGAGCTCGCCTCGGGGCTCCGGGTGCCCGTCACCTCCGTCGCGCTGCCGTCGGCGGAGGTCGGTGAGCGTGCGGTGGAACTGCTGATGCGCAAACTCGGCGGCGAGGCGGTACCCGAGGCGACTCTGCTGCCTCCGACGCTGACCCGGCGGGCGAGCACGGCGCCTCGGACGGTCAGCCCACGCTGAGCGGATGAGGCGCGGCGGATCGCCCACCGGGCCCGCCCCCTCTCGTCACGCGGGAACCGGTCACCACAAGAACCTGTCACGGAAAGGGCCTGTCACAACAAGAACCCCGCCGCTCGAAAGCGACGGGGTTCTTGTTCACATGGGATGAGTGGAGATGGCGGGAATCGAACCCGCGTCCAACGGTGCAGAATCAGGGCTTCTCCGTGTGCAGTTCGCTGTGATTTTCTCGGCCCCGGTGATCACGCGAACAAGTCGCCGACGGGCCCAGTCACTGTTTGATTTCCCATCGAACCCCGTGACCGGGCTCGATGGTTTAGTCCCCTAAATTATGCCAGGATCCGGATCGGGAACACTTCCGGGCTGACACCCATTATGGGTCCTACACTCACTGCTTATTAGGCAGCGAGGGCGTAGGACTGGGAATCGCTCTTGATATTGGCGATTATTTTTTGCGACATATGGTTTACGAGATCATTGCCGCTTCCTCGACACGCTTCCCCTGCTTCAACAGTCGCTGTCGAAACCGATCATCCCCATGTTGATTTTTCAATCCCTCCGAGGAGGGCCCGTACCCACTGCGGGGCACAAGTGCCATCGTACGTGACCGACGCACGAGGATGCCACTCTGTTCCCGGCGACCCCGCGTGCGGCGGCTACGCGTGCCGCTGCCTCCGCTTCTCCGCCGCGATCACCCGGTCCGTCTCCCGGCGGTCCTGCTGCTCGCGCAGGGTCTGCCGCTTGTCGTACTCCTTCTTGCCGCGCGCCAGCGCGATCTCGGCCTTCGCCCGGCCGTCCTTGAAGTAGATGGCGAGGGGCACGATCGTGTGGCCCGTCTCCTCGGACTTCACCGCCAGCTTGTCGATCTCCTCGCGGTGCAGCAGCAGCTTGCGCTTGCGGCGCGCGGAGTGGTTGGTCCAGCTGCCCTGGAAGTACTCGGGGATGTGGGCGGCGTGCAGCCACGCCTCGTTCCCCTCGATCTGGACGAAGCCGTCGGTCAGCGAGGCGCGGCCCTCACGCAGCGACTTCACCTCGGTGCCCGTGAGCACCAGACCGGCCTCGTAGACGTCGACGATCGCGTAGTCGTGCCGGGCCTTCTTGTTCTGCGCGACGATCTTGCGCTTGCCGTCCTTGACCTTGCCGGACGCGGCCGCCCCGCCCTGCTTCGGCTGGGACTCCTTCGGTACGTACATTCCCTTGCTCATAGTCCGGCCATTTTCGCATCCTGAGGCCCGCTGAGGGAAAGCCGATTACGGAGCCGGTCACCGAGCCCGGTCACGGGCGGCTCGAGGGACCGCTCAGGACACGTCCCCGAGCCCGCTCAGCACGGTCTCGGCCCGCTCCAGCGCCCCGTCGTCCGCCTCCAGGTCGGGGGTGATGCCCCGGCCGTCGACACCGTGGCCGGAGGGGGTGCGGTAGTGCCCGACGGTCAGCTCGGCGACGGAGCCGTCGGGCAGCCGGCTCGGCATCTGGACCGAGCCCTTGCCGAAGGTGCGGGAGCCCACGACGACCGCGCGGCCGCGGTCCTGAAGGGCGCCGGTGAGCAGCTCGGCGGCGCTCATCGTGCCGCCGTCGACGAGGGCGACCAGGGGGCTGCTGGTGTCGCCGCCGCCGTCCGCGTGCAGGGCGCGCTGGTCGCCGTCGACGTCGTAGGTGGCGACCAGGCCGCCGTCGAGGAAGGCGGAGGCGGTGGAGACGGCCTCGGTGACCAGGCCGCCGGAGTTGCCGCGCAGATCCAGGACGATCCCGGCGCCTGCCGGGGCCTTGCGGACGGCGCTGCGCACGCTGTCACCGACCCCCTTGGTGAACGCGGCGACGGTGATGACGGTGGTGTCGTCGGAAAGCCGGTGGACGGTCACGGAGTCCGTGGAGAGCAGCGCCCGTCGCAGGGTCTCGGTCCACGCGCGTGTACCGCGCCCCAGGCCGAGACGGACCGTGGTGCCGGCGGGCGCGTCCGTGGCGTCACCGCGCAGTAAGGAGACGACGTCGGTGACCGGGAGCCCGTCCACGGACCGTCCGTCGACGCTGCGCAGCCGGTCGCCCGCGTGGACCCCGGCGGCGGCCGCGGGCGATCCCGGCTGCACCTTGGTCACCTCGATCCGGCCGCCCCGCTCGCGCCGCGCCTCCAGACCGACGCCGGTGTACCGGCCGTCGAGGGACTTCGCGAACTCCTCGTACTCGCCCTCGGAGTAGACGGCCGCCCAGCGGTCCCCGCTGCGGCTGACGGCGCGCTCGGCGGCCTCCATCGGGGACTTGCCGTCCGCGGCGGCCTCCTCGGCGGCCCGCGTCACGTCCTCGGAGTGACCGGGGGACGCTGTGGCCGGTGCGGCGCCCGAGGCGCTCCGGCCGCCCTCCCCCGGGTCCCCGGGCAGCGATCCGGTGGCGGCGCCGGCGACGAGCACGCTCGCGAACACCAAGGTCAGGGCGGCCCCGCGGCCGAAACGGCGGGGCTGACAGAACAGGTCACGGCCTGACATGGCGGTGAGTCTAGGGGAACGCGAAGGGCCGCACGGTCGGTTGACCGTACGGCCCACGGGGCGTGCGTCACACCTTCAGGTACTTGCGCAGCGCGAAGAACGCGGCCAGCGCGGGCATCAGGAGGCTGGTGGCGAGGATGAGCGGAAGCTTGGTCAACACGGCGTCCCAGCCGATGAAGTTGATCAGATTCAGCTTCTCGGAGAGATCCAGGCCGTGGTCGATGATGAAGTACCGGGCGATGATGAGGAATCCGCAGGCGACCGTGCCCCCGATCAGCCCGGCGACGGCCGCCTCGGCGATGAACGGCGCCTGGATGTAGAAGCCGGAGGCGCCGACCAGCCGCATGATCCCGGTCTCACGCCGACGGCTGAAGGCGGACACCCGCACGGTGTTGACGATCAGCATCAGGGCGACGACCAGCATCAGCGCCATCACGGCCCGCGCCGCCCAGTTCATGCCGTTGAGCAGACCGAACAGGTTGTCCAGGATGCCCTTCTGGTCCTGCACGGACTGCACGCCGTCCCGCCCGTCGAAGGCGGTCGCGATGACCTTGTACTCCTCCGGGTCCTTCAGCTTGATCCGGTAGGACTCCTGCATCTGGTCCGGGGTCAGGGAGCTGGCCAGCGGGGAGTCGCCGAACTGCTCCTTGTAGTGCTTGTACGCGTCGTCCTGCGACTCGTACGTCACCTTCTCGACGACCCCCATCTTGTCGAGGTCGGACTTGATCTGCTTCTTCTGGTCCGCGGTGACCGCGCCCTTGGCGCAGTTCGGGTCGGACGCGGCGTCACTCTTGTTGCAGAGGAACACCGAGACGTTGACCTTGTCGTACCAGTAGCCCTTCATGGTGCTGACCTGGTCGCTCATGAGCAACGACCCACCGAACAGGGCGAGCGACAGGGCCACCGAGACGACGACGGCGAAGGTCATCGTCAGGTTGCGGCGGAGACCGACGCCGATCTCCGACAGTACGAACTGGGCGCGCATGGCGAGTTGTTCAGGCCTTTCCGGGGACGTCCGCGAGGGGGGCGATGGCGGGGGCGGTCAGTGCTGGTAGCCGTAGACGCCGCGCGCCTGGTCGCGGACGAGACGGCCCTGCTCCAGCTCGATGACGCGCTTGCGCATCTGGTCCACGATGTTCTGGTCGTGCGTGGCCATCAGCACGGTCGTGCCCGTCCGGTTGATCCGGTCGAGCAGCTTCATGATGCCGACGGAGGTCTGCGGGTCGAGGTTGCCGGTGGGCTCGTCCGCGATCAGCAGCTTGGGCCGGTTCACGAAGGCGCGCGCGATGGCGACGCGCTGCTGCTCACCGCCGGACAGCTCACCGGGCCTGCGGTCCTCCTTGCCGCCGAGCCCGACGAGGTCGAGCACCTGCGGCACGGACTTGCGGATCTCGCCCTTCGACTTGCCGATGACCTCCTGCGCGAAGGCGACGTTCTCCGCCACCGTCTTGTTCGGCAGCAGCCGGAAGTCCTGGAAGACAGTCCCCAGCTGGCGGCGCATCTGCGGCACCTTCCAGTTGGAGAGGCGCGCGAGGTCCTTGCCCAGGACGTGCACCTGGCCGTGGCTGGTGCGCTCCTCCCGGAGGACCAGCCGCAGGAAGGTGGACTTTCCGGAGCCGGAGGATCCCACGAGGAACACGAACTCGCCCTTCTCCACCTCGAGGGAGACATCCCTGAGTGCGGGGCGGGTCTGCTTGGGGTAGACCTTGGAGACGTTGTCGAATCGGATCACGGGTGCACCACGGGTCGCCGGGGGTAGATGAGCGTGACCATACGCGAACCGGGGAGGGCGGCGCAGGCGTCACGACGGGTTGAGTGGGGCTTGTGCGTTTTTGTACGGGACTTCGTATGTCCCCCGCTCTCCGGGTGGGCCGCGCGGCCCCCTGATGAACCTGGCACAGTGGAGGGGGAACGTTCCCGTTCCCCGAAGCGTTGTGTACGTGGAACCGGTGCAAGGAGGGCGAGCGCATGACGTACGACCGGCTGGTGTGCGCTAACTGCGCCGCGCCCGTGAGCGAAGGCCGGTGCCCCGTGTGCCGCGCGAACCGCGAGCGGCTGCAGCAACAGGGGAACTTCTTCGCGGGACTGAACCCGATGGCGCTGATCGCGCTGCTGGCGGTGCTGGTGGCGGCTCTGGCGCTGCTGGCCCATCAGACCGCCTGACCCGGACGCGCATCGCAAAGGGCCCGGAGCTGATCGCTCCGGGCCCCTTCGCGTGTACGTCACGTACGGGCGCGACTACCCGACGTCAGGCAGTGGCCCCGCCACGGCCGGCCACGAGGCGCGGCAGCAGCCGGAAGCCGACGCCGCCGGCGATCATCGTGGCAGCGCCGATGATCAGGAACGTGGTCTCACCCGCACCGGTCTCGGCGAGCTCCTTGCCACCACCCTGCGCGCTGGTGTCGGCGGCGGCCTCCGAGGTGTCGGTCAGCGCGGAGCTGCCCTCCTCCTGAGTGGAGGTCCCGTCGGTGTCGGTACCACCGGTGGCGGAGCCGCCGGTGGAGGAGCTCGAACCGCCGGTGGTGCCGGAGCCGCCGGTGGAGTCGTCGCCGCCCGTGGTGCCGGAGCCGCCGGTGGTCGAGCTGCCGCCGGTCGTGGTGGAGCCGCCCGAGGTCGAGCTGCCGCCGGTCGTCGTGGAGCCGCCCGAGGTCGAGCTGCCGCCGGTCGTCGTGGAACCGCCCGAGGTCGAGCTGCCACCGGTCGTCGTGGAACCGCCGGTGGAGTCGTCGCCGCCGGTGGTCGAGCTGCCACCGGTCGTGGTGGAGCCACCCGTGGTGGAGTCGCCGCCGGTGGTGGAGTCGCCACCGGTGCTGGACGTTCCACCGACGGAGGCCGTCCCGCCGACGGAGGCCGTCCCACCGGTGGTGGAGTCGCCGCCCGTGGTGGAGTCGCCGCCCGTGGTGGAGTCGCCGCCGGTCGAAGAGTCACCGCCCGTGGAACTCGTGCCGCCGTCGGTGCAGATCCCGATCGGGCAAGGGTCGTCGCCGGTCTGCGGGGTGACCGCGCCGGACGTCGACACCAGGCCGCTGAGGCCACCCTCGTCACCTGCGGCCGAAGCGACGCCCGCCACGGTCAGCGAGGCGCCCGCGGCGATCACGGCGCCCGCGGCTATGCGCGCGACCCGGATCCGCGTCTTGTTGGTCATATAGCTGCTACCCCCAGTAGCTGAATCGTCGATGAGGCCGCGCCCGGGGCCGTGATCGACGGAGGTAGCCGATATGCAGCTGAAGCCCCCGGTTCACATGCGCCCCAGAGATACGCATGCCACACTGCACCATCCCCATTTTTCAAAGCATCGTCAAGGTCGTTGCGTACGCAATGTCCAAGTCAGGGCGCTTTGCACGATGGTGGTGCTGTGAATGTGACATAAAAAGCAACCGCCCCTGATTCAGGGGCGGTTACCTTGTCGACAAAACTACTTCTCCTGCTGCTTGCGCCAGCGAATTCCGGCTTCCAGGAACCCGTCGATCTCACCGTTGAAAACGGCCTCGGGATTACCGACCTCGTACTCGGTGCGCAGGTCCTTGACCATCTGGTACGGGTGCAGGACGTACGAACGCATCTGGTTGCCCCAGGAGTTGCCGCCGTCGCCCTTGAGCGCGTCCATCTTGGCCTGCTCCTCCTGCCGGCGCCGGTCGAGCAGCTTGGCCTGGAGGACGTTCATCGCGGACGCCTTGTTCTGGATCTGCGACCGCTCGTTCTGGCAGGAGACGACGATGCCGGTGGGGAGGTGGGTGAGGCGCACCGCGGAGTCAGTGGTGTTCACGCCCTGGCCGCCGGGACCGGAGGAGCGGTAGACGTCCACCCGCAGCTCGGACTCGTCGATCTCGATGTGGTCGGTGGTCTCCACGACGGGCAGGATCTCGACGCCCGCGAAGGAGGTCTGCCGACGCCCCTGGTTGTCGAAGGGGGAGATACGCACGAGCCGGTGCGTGCCCTGTTCCACGGAGAGCGTGCCGTAGGCGTACGGGATCTGCACGGCGAAGGTGGTCGACTTGATGCCGGCCTCTTCGGCGTACGACGTCTCGTAGATCTCGGTCTTGTAGCCCTTCTGCTCCGCCCACCGCAGGTACATCCGCTGGAGCTTCTCCGCGAAGTCGGCGGCGTCGACGCCACCGGCCTCGGCCCGGATGTTCACGAGCGCCTCGCGGGAGTCGTACTCACCGCTGAGCAGCGTACGGACCTCCATCTCGTCCAGCGCCTTCTTGACGGCCTTCAACTCGGACTCGGCCTCAGCGAGGGTGTCCGGGTCGTCCTCCTCCTCGGCCATCTCGAACAGCACGGAGAGATCGTCGATCCGGCTGCGCAGCGCGTCCGCCTTCCTGACCTCCGCCTGGAGGTGGGACAGCTTGCTGGTGATCTTCTGCGCCTCGTCCGGGTTGTCCCACAGGGACGGCGCGGCCGCCTGCTCCTCGAGCACGGCGATGTCTGCCCTCAGCTTGTCGAGGTCCAGAACGGCCTCGATCGACTCCATGGTCGAGGAGAGGGACTTGAGCTCTTCGGATACATCGACGACTGCCACGCCTCCAGCGTAACGGCTCCGCCAACCGGGGAGCGCCGGGCACCGTCCGCGGCCGGTTCCCGGGGCTCCGCCCCCGGGGTCACGGTGACGGCGGCGCCGAGTTCTTCGTGTCCTGCGGGGTCCCCCCCGCGTCGTCGCCCGAGGTGGCCGCCCATGTTCCGATGCCGGCCGCGGCGACCAGCGCCACCGCCGCCACACCCAGCGTGATCCGCCGCCGCCGGGTGGCGGAACGGTTGCGTGCCGAGCCGGGGCGCGGCGCGCCGGCCGCCCTCGGCACCCGTGCCGTGCCGTGCGCCCCGCCCGCCAGCTCGTCCGGCGCGGGCACCCGCATCGACGTGTGGGTGTCCCGGTTGGAGTCCGGCTTCGCGTTCGGCACCAGCGGGACCGAGCCGCGCCGGACCCGCCCGGAGGGGGCCGCGGGCGAGGAGGCGGAGGGCTCGGCCTCCTCCTGCCCGCCCTCCTCCTGCTCCGGGTCCGGCTCGTCGACGTCCAGCGGCGGCATCCCCGCCAGCGTCGGCAGCTGCTCGCGCAGCCGTGCCGCCAGCTCGGAAGCCCGCAGCCGGGACGCCGGCGCCTTCGCCAGGCACTGCACGAGGAGCTGCCACAGCTCGTCCGTGATGCCGGGGAGGGGGGCGACGGACTCCGTCACATGGCGGCGCAGCACCGCGCCCGGATGGCCGCCGCCGAACGGCGTGAAGCCCGCGAGAAGCTCGTACAGGACGGTCGCCAGGGCGTAGATGTCCACCGAGGCACGCGGCGGCAGGCCCTCCACGATCTCCGGCGCCAGATAGTCCGGCGTACCGATGATCTTCGTGGCGCGGGTCCTTTTGGGGGTGTCGATCAGTTTCGCGACGCCGAAGTCGGTCAGCAGGGCGCGGTGCGAGCCGCCGGGGCCGAGCGGTCCCTGCATGTCCAGCAGGATGTTCTCGGGCTTCACGTCGCGGTGCACGATCCCGGCCGCGTGTGCGGCGGCGAGGCCCTCGGCGATGTCCGCGACGATCGCCACGGCGGCCTCGGGCGCCAGCCGCCGGTCCCGTTCGAGGCGGGTGCGCAGGTCCGTGCCGCGGACGAGGTCCATGACCAGGGCCAGGTCGTTGCCGTCGACCACCAGGTCACGTACGGACACCACGTGCGGGTGCTCCAGGCCGAGCAGTGCCGTGCGCTCCTGCACGAAGCGGCCCACCAGCTCCTCGTCGGAGGCGAGGTCCTCGCGCAGCAGCTTGACGGCGACGGGCCCGTCCGGTCCCTCGCCCAGCCACACCGTGCCGGCGCTGCCCCGTCCCAGGATCTGGTGGGCGGTGTACCGGCTGCCGATCTTCCGTGCCAAGGCTGCTCCTACAGACGCGTGTTGCCCATCAAAGTACGCGTCCGAGGAGCCAACCTTCACCGCGGAGACGGAAATCACCCGCCGGATGTCGACAAGTACACAAACTCGCGGTCCCCAACTCACGGTCAGGACCGGAGCCGGTGCCTCAGCGGTTGCCGTTGTCCGAGTTGCCGTTGTCCGAGTTGCCGGTGTCCCAGTTGCCGGTGCCTCAGTTGCCGGTGCTCGTGCCGCTGCCGCCCGAGTCACTGGTCAGGTCGCCGATCCAGCCGGTGACGTCGTCGAAGAAGCCGCTGATCAGCTGCCAGTAGCTCTTGCCGGTACCGATCCAGTCCTGGAGCGGGCTCAGCTCCCAGATCAGCCACCCGGCCACGAACAGGATGACGATCGTGAACAGACAGCCCTTCAGACAGCCCAACCCGGGGATCTTCATCGGGTTGGCACTGCGCTGCCTGGGCTGCCGGGGTTCCGGCTCGGGCCGCTGCCGCGGCGGCTGCTGCTGGGGCGCCGGCGCGTACCGCTGGGGCTGGTGCTGAGGCTGCTGGTGCTGCGGAGGCGCGTACTGCTGCTGCGGCTGCTGCTGTCCCTGGTACCCGTAGCCGGGCTGCTGCTGCGGGCGCTGCTGAGGCCGTTGTTGCTGCTGAGGCCGCTGCTGTTGCTGGTTCTGCTGCGGATACGGCTGCTGCTGCGGCTGTCGGGAGACCTGCCGCTGGGGGCGCCGGCGCAGCGGGTCCTCACCGGGGTCGAGGTACTGCTGGACCTGCGTCGGCTCGTTGCGGTCGCGGGCGGCCCGCATCTGGTTCTGCCAGGGGTGCGGCTGCTCGGGCTGCTGGCCCGGCTGACCCTGCTGGCCGTGCTGTCCCGGCTGGTGCGGGGGCACCGGCGGCAGGACGGCCGTCGGATCGGCCGCGCCGGCCGGACCGCCCGTGTGCGGCAGGACGGCGGTGGGATCGGCGGCGCCCGCCGGGCCGGCCGTGTGCGGCAGGACGCTCGTCGCGGCGTTCGGGTCGTAGGCGCCGCCCGGCACGGTCGCGGGCGTCGGGTCGGGCGCGAGCAGATGGCCGACGCCGTCGGCGGCGGCGATCTGCATCGAGTTCGCGTGCACCCCGATGCCCTCTGCGACGATCCGCAGCCCGCGCGCGAGGTTCTCGGCGCTCGGCCGGTCGTCGGGGTTCTTGCGCAGGCAGCGCTCGATGACCGTCCAGAGCGGGTCGGGGACCGTGGACGGGCGGCGCGGCTCGGCGTTCAGGTGCTGGTGCAGGACCTCGAGGGCCGAGCCGCCGGAGAACGGCGGCCGCCCGGTGACCAGCTCGTACAGCAGGATGCCGGCGCCGTAGATGTCCACGGCCGAGGTCTGCGGGCGGCCCTCGGCGGACTCCGGCGCGACGTACGCGGGCGTGCCGACGAACTCGCTGGTCCTGGTCAGGCCCGGGGAGTCGGCGAGACGCGCGATGCCGAAGTCGGTGAGCAGCGGGTGCATCTGCCCGCCGTTCTGCATCAGCAGGACGTTGGCCGGCTTCAGGTCGCGGTGCACGACGCCGTCGGCGTGGCTGGCGGCGAGCGCGTCGGCGACCTGGGCGGTGAGCAGTGCGGCGGCGACGGGCGTGAAGGGCCCGTTCTCGCGCAGATAGCGGTGCAGGTCGGGGCCGTCGACGAGGTCCATGACCAACGCCAGCAGATCGCCCTCGACGACCAGGTCGCGGACCCGGACGATGTTCGGGTGGGTCAGGCGCAGCAGCACGGACCGCTCCCGCAGGAAGCGCATCACGACATCCGGGTCGTTCGCGAGCTCCTCCTTGAGGACCTTGATCGCGACGGTCTCCCCGGGCTGGCCGGCAACGGCCGCCTCGGCGCCCGCGGTCTCGCGCTGGCGGGCTCGCCAGACGGTGCCCGTGGCGCCGCGTCCGAGCGGCTCCTCGAGCAGGTACTTGCTGCCGACTGGCCGCACGTCACGCGCTCCCTGCTGCTTGCTTGCCTGTCCTGTCCGTGTTCCGACCCACTGTAGTGCCGGTGTGCGGACACCGGGCTGTCGTCCTTTCCCGAAGGAAAGACGTTCGGCCCGGTCTTCTTGGTTGCCGGGGCCGGACGTGACCGATCTCAACTGATCGCAGGGGACATACTTGTCCGGCACTTTTGCGGGCAGAGCCGACCAATCAAGATCACTTGTCCCCGGGTGTGGGGCGCGTTGTCAGTGACAGGTGCGAGGATGCCTTCAGTACTGGCCGCTGTGCTCGTGTGGGGTGGGGGGAAGTCCGCGCCCGTGCAGAAGGGACCGCTGACGGCGATGCAGATCCGGCTGACCGTCGTAGACCCGACGGGCGCGCCCCTCCCCGCGCCGGGCTCCGCTCGTGCGGGAGCACCTCCGGCGCGGGCCCGCTCCGCGAGCTGCGACGTGCTGGTCACGGCGCCCGCCGGCACCGCCCTGGCCGCGGTGGCGTCCGCGCTGGCCGCGGCGGTCTCCGGGGAGGGCGCCGCGTCGGCCTCCTCCGCGGCGGCGGTCGTGCTCTACGCGGGCGTGGAGCGGCTCGACACCCAGCGCTGCACGCTCGGCGAGCCGCCACTGATCGACGGCGCGGTGCTGTCCCTGGGCGCTCCGGCCGACCCCGAGCCGCATCCCGAGGTCGACGAAGCCCCGGCCCGCCTGCACGTGGTGGCCGGGCCGGACGCGGGCGGGGTCCATCTCCTGCACGGCGGCCAGGTCCGCGTGGGCCGCTCCGCCGACGCGGACGTGCCCCTCGACGACCCGGACGTCTCCCGTCTGCACTGCGCGGTGACGCTCTCCCCCGACGGCCGCGTCTCGGTCGCCGACCTCGGCTCCACCAACGGCACCACCCTGGACGGCGCCCCCGTGCAGGCCCGATCCGTCCGGCTCGCTCCCGGCGCCCTGCTGCGCGTCGGCGAGTCGGCCCTGCGGCTGGCCCCGCCCGGCGGGCCCGGTCCACGGGCGACGACCACGCCGGACGGGGAGGGACACGTCCGGGTGCCCTGCGCGGGCTCGGAGCCGGAGGGCACCGAGCAGGAGGGCACGGGCCCGGCGGCGGGCGGCGGCCCGTCCGTGGACCGCCCCGCCCCGGGTGCGGCACACACACGTGCGGCGGGCGACGGCACGGGTGCCCCACAGGGCCCCTCGGGACCGACCGGCCACGCCTACGGAACGGTGGACTGGAGCGGCTCGCCGCAGACACGGGGCGGGCGCACCCGGGGTGCAGGGGAGACCTCTTCGGTGCCCCCGGTCGTACCGGGCCAGGGCACGGCGCCGCGCATCGAGAGCCGGCACGGCGGCGAGGCCCACACGGCTGACCCCGGGCGCCGGAAGCCGCCGGGGGTTGTGGCCTCCGACGGCGCGCCGGGAGCGGGCGAAGGCTTCCCGGCCACTCACGGCGGCCGCTCGGGCCTCGGCTCGTTCACGGGGGCGTACGACGAGGTGCGCGGGCCGCACGGCTCGCCCGACGAGGCACCCGCCCACGACGACGCCCGCGCCCCACGGGGTCGCTCCGCCGCCGGTCCCGCTCCCGGGTCCGCCTCCACGCCGGCGCCCACGTCCACGCCCCCGCCGTCATCCCTCTCCCCGTCTGCGTCCCCGTCTCTTTCTGCGTCCGCGTCCCCCTACGACGACATCTCCGATGCCGATGCGCGCGTGGGCACCCGCCGCAAGGGCACCCCGCTGCGCGGCACCGACGTCCCTCCGGGCGTACGCAAACGCGGGGGTCTCTCCGCGTGGGCGCGCCGCCTCGCCGGCGGTCGCGGGGACGCCCAGGACACGGACATCCCCGGGCCCTACGACGAGGAGGCGGCCGGAGCGGAGCAGTACCCGTCGGCCACCGCGGCCCCCGCACCCGAGACCTGGCCGGACCCGGCGGCGCTGCTGCTGACGGCGCTGGGCCCGGGCCCCCGGCTGTGGGAACGCGGCCCCGGGCACCCCGAGGCACTCGCCGTGCGGCTGGGCACGGCCGACCGGCCCGCGCCCGACGGCTCGGGCCTGCTGCCCGCCGTGCCGATGACGGCGGGGCTGCGCGAGGTCGGGGCGCTCGGCCTGGCCGGGCCGCGCCCGCGGCTGTCCGGGCTGGCACGCGCGGTGCTGGCCCAGCTCGCCGCGCTGCACTCCCCCGACACCCTGGAAATCGTCCTGATCAGCACGGACCGCGCGCGTTCCGAGGAGGAGCGCGTCGCCGAGTGGTCCTGGCTGGGCTGGCTGCCGCACCTGCGCCCGGGGCACGGCCAGGACTGCCGTCTCCTGCTCGCCTACGACCGTGACCAGGCCACGGCCCGCGCCGACGAACTGCTGCGCCGTCTGGAGGACCATCTCTCCGACAGCGCGGGCGGTACGGGCGGTACGGGACCGGTTCAGGTACCCGCGCCCCGCAACGCCGCCCACCGCCCGTCCTGGGCCGTGGCGGACGAGCCGGGGGACGGCGGCTTCCCCGGCCCCTACACGGTGGTCGTCGTGGACGGCGATCCCGGCGGGGCCGACCTGCGCGAAGCGGTGGCCCGGCTGGCGGTGGCCGGACCGCCCGCCGGGATACACGTCGTCTGCCTGTCCGAGACGCCCGCCGCCTCCCCTTCCTCGCCGGTGACGGAGACGTACGAAGCGGCGTGCGCGGCGGCGCCCACGTTCCGCGCGTGCGGAGCCGTCGCGCTGCTCAGCGGGGACGTCGCGACGGCGCTGAGGCTGCTGCGGGTCGCGCCGGCCGGGGGGCAGACGGAGCGGCCGGGCCCGGTGGGACCCGGCACGGTCGGCGCGGTGGACGCGGTCTCCCCGGCCTGGGCCGAACGCTTCGCGCGGGCTCTGGCGCCGCTGCGCCCGGACGGCGCGGGCGGAAGCGGTGAGCGGCACACGCGTGTGTCCGCGCCGCTGCCCCAGTCGGCCCGCCTCCTGGACAAGCTGGGTCTGGCCCGGGCCACCCCCGCCTCGCTGATGGCCCGCTGGGCGGACGCGGCCGACGACGCCGAGGCGCTCGGCGGGCGGGCGTGGGCCGTGCTCGGCGCCGGTCCGCGCGGCCCGGTCGGTGTGGACCTGGTCGCCGAAGGCCCGCACCTGCTGATCGAGGGACCGGCCGGCAGCGGACGTACGGAGCTGCTGCGGGCGGTCGTCGCCTCGCTGGCCGCCGCCGAGCGACCGGACCGGCTGGGCATCATCCTGCTGGACGGCCGCGACACCGTCGGCAAGGGCGCCGGCCACGGTGACGGCCTGCGGATCTGTACCGACGTACCGCACGTCACCACCCATCTCACCGCCAACGACCCGGTCCGTATGCGGGAGTTCGCGCAGTCGCTGAGCGCCGAGCTGAAGCGGCGGTCCGAGCTGCTGGGCCGTTGCGGCTTCGCGGAGTGGCACACGCAGCGCGCGGTCTCCGGCCGGATCGTCCCGCAGCGCACCCCGAACACACCGTCTCCGGGAACCGGGCCCGGCGGCGGTTCCGCGGGCGGCGCCGCCGACATCGAGTCCCCGCCCAGCGCCACCCTGCGGCTGCGTCCGGGAGCGGCCGCCCGTCAGCGGGCCGAGGCGGCGCCCCCGTTGCCCCGGCTGGTGGTGGTCGTCGACGACCTGGACGCACTGGTCTCCCCCGCTCTCGGCTCGCCGGGCCGGCCGGCCGCGGGCTCGGTGATGCGCGCGCTGGAGGCGGTGGCCCGCGAGGGCGAGCGGCTCGGTGTGCACCTGGTGACGGCGGCGGGCCCCGGAGGCCGTACGGCGGAGTCGGAACCGGCCCGTCTGTCCACCGTTCGGATCACTCTGGAGCCGCCGGGTTCGGGCACGGACGAACCGGCGCCGGGCCGCGGCCGCCTCAAGGGCGCCGACGGCCGCCTCACCCCCTTCCAGGGCGGCCGCGTCACGGGCCGTATCCCCCGCACGGCGACCCAGCGCCCCACGGTGGTCCCCCTGGAGTGGCACCGCATGGGCGACCCCCCGACCCGCCGCCCGGTACGCGAACTGGGCAACGGCCCGACAGACCTGGCCCTCCTGGCCAGCGCCCTGGAAAGAGCGGCCCGCCAGCTCAGCCCCTCCGGCGGCCCCCCGACCGGGGGAGCCTGACCCGGCGGAGAACCTTCGGGCCCTGACCGGGTCCGAGGCGGCCCGGCAGCCGGTCCGATGCGGGCCGGTAGCCGGTCCGATGCGGCTCGGTAGCCGGTCCGATGCGGGCCTTACACAGGCCCGAAGCCGGCCCCGAGCAGGACCGAGGCCGTCGGCGGCAGGCCCATGGCCGGTCCGAGACCGGTCCAGGGCCGGACCAGGGCCGGACCAGGGCCGGACCAGGGCCGATCCCAAACAGACCCGTGGCCGGTCAGAGGCCGTTCCGAGGCGGCCTCGAAGCCGGCCTCAAGCAGGCACGTAGCCGATTCGAGGCAGCATCGAAGCTGGTCTCAAGCAGGTTCGAGGCCGGTCGAGACCGGTTGGAGTCAGGCCCGTGGCCGCTCTGAGGCCGGCCGAGGCCGATCCGAGCGGGCCCATGGCCGCCGCTCCAAGGCGGCCCGACCAGGCTCGAGGCCTCCCACGCAGACCCGAGGCCGATCGCGGGCGGTCCCGGTGCGAGGGGCCGGGGCAGGCGGGCGGTCCAGGCGCGAGCCCGGGGCAAGCGCCGGGGCAGGCGCCCGGAGGTGACGCCCGGAGCAGGCGCCCGGAGATGACGGCCGGAGGCCACGGCGTCGGGGACGTGCCGCATCGGCAAGCGTGCAGCGGTCCGCATCGGGAAACACACGCGTTGCGATCACGACGCGGTCACGATCCCCCGCTTGACGGCCCAGGCGCCCTTGCCGAGCCACAGCACCCGGCGTAGACCAGTGCTCACGGGACAGCGCCCGAACGTTCACGAGTCGACGAGGACGAAGAACGGGGCAGTGATGCGCAGCACGAGCAACACCATCCGGACACGCAGGACCGTGAAAGCGGCCGCCACCTTCCTGGCGGGAGCCCTCGCGCTCTCGCTGACGGCGTGCGGCGGCGACGACGACAAGAGCGGCGGTAGCGACAGCAGCACCGGAACCAAGGAATCCGGCAGCACCCTCAACCTCCCCAAGCTCGACGGCACCACGCTCGAGGTGGCCGCCGTATGGACCGGCACCGAGCAGGCGAACTTCAAGAAGGTCCTCGCCGAGTTCGAGAAACGCACCGGCGCGAAGATCACCTTCGTGCCCGCGCAGGACCCGATCATCAACTTCCTCGGTTCGAAGATCGCGGGCGGCTCACCGCCGGACGTGGCCATGCTGCCGCAGCCCGGCGCCATCAAACAGGCGGCCGACAAGGGCTGGGCCAAACCGCTGGGCGCCGAGGCCCAGGCAGAGCTCGCCAAGAACTACTCGCAGGGCTGGCAGGACATCGGCAAGGCGGACGGCAAGCAGTACGGCGTCTACTACAAGGCCGCGAACAAGTCGCTGATCTGGTACAACGCCAAGGTCTTCGAGAACGCGGGCGCGAGCGAACCCAAGACGTGGAAGGACCTGCTGACGACCGCTCAGACGGTGTACGACTCCGGTGTCACCCCGTTCTCGATCGGCGGCGCCGACGGCTGGACGCTCACCGACTGGTTCGAGAACGTCTATCTCTCCCAGGCGGGCCCGGAGAAGTACGACCAGCTGGCCCAGCACAAGATCAAGTGGACGGACCCCTCCGTGAAGGAGGCCCTGACCACCCTCGCCCAGATCTGGGGCAAGAAGGACTGGGTCGCGGGCGGCGCGAGCGGCGCGCTGCAGACCGAGTTCCCGGCCTCGGTGACCCAGACCTTCACCGGCGGCGACCAGCCGAAGGCGGCCATGGTCTACGAGGGCGACTTCGTGCAGGTCAACATCGCGGACACCAAGTCGAAGGTCGGCACGGACGCCAAGGTCTTCCCGTTCCCGCAGGCCGGTGACACCGCGCCGGTGGTCTCCGGCGGCGACGCGGCCGTCATCCTGAAGGACTCCAAGGGCGCGCAGGCGCTGGCGACCTTCCTGGCGTCGCCGGACGCGGCGGAGATCCAGGCCAAGCTCGGCGGCTACCTCTCGCCGAACAAGAACGTCGACGTCTCCGCGTATCCGAACGAGGTCCAGCGGACGATCGCCAAGGCGCTGGTCGCGGCGGGCGACGACTTCCGCTTCGACATGTCCGACCAGGCCCCGCAGGCCTTCGGCGGCACACCCGGCAAGGGCGAGTGGAAGGACCTCCAGGACTTCCTGAAGAACCCCACGGACGTGGCCGGCATCCAGGCGAAACTGGAGTCGGACGCGGCAGCGGCGTACGGGAACTGACGCGGAGATGGCAACGCCCGCGGCGGCGGGGGCTCCTCGGGCCCCCGCCCCTCCTCGCCGACGCAAGAGTGTGACCGGCACCCGAAGGACCGTGGCCGCGCTGTTCCTGCTGCCCGCCCTGGTGCTGCTCGGCGCACTCGTGGTCTACCCGATCGGGTACTCGGTCGTGCGCAGTTTCTACGACCAGTCCGGCGACGGCTTCGCCGGCGTCGACAACTACAAGGCCCTCTTCACGGACGACGGCATCCGCACCGCCCTGAAGAACAACGTGATCTGGGTGGTGTTCGCTCCGACGGTCGCGACCGCGCTCGGTCTGATCTTCGCGGTACTGACCGAACGGGTGCGCTGGGGCACCGCCTTCAAGCTGGTCGTCTTCATGCCGATGGCGATCTCGATGCTCGCCGCCGGCATCATCTTCCGGCTGGTCTACGACCAGGACCCGGACAAGGGCGTCGCCAACGCGGTGTGGGTGGGCGTCCACGACACGTTCGCCGAGTCGTCGGCGTTCCCGAAGGCCCACCCGGGCCGCGACTCGCCGCTCAGAGCGGAGAACGGCGGCTTCATCACCAAGGCCCCCGTCCACACCGGCGAACCGGTGGGTCTTCCCCTGGTCGGCGTCGCCCCCGACCAGATGCCCGGCGGCGCGGGGAAGGCCGTACAGGCGCGGCCCGAACAGGGCGCGGTCACCGGGACCACCTGGCAGGACTTCACGCGCGGCAAGGGTGTCGGCACGCTCGGCGCGCCCGACCCGTCCGAACTGGGCTACGCCGGGATGCGGATCGAGGCGGTGAAGGACGGCAAGGTGGTGGCGTCGACGAAGGCGGCCGGCGACGGCACCTTCACGCTTCCGGCCGAGGCCGACGGCGCCCTGCTCCGGCTGCCCGCGAGCAACTTCAAGGAGGCGTACAACGGCCTGGACTGGCTGGGCCCGTCGCTGGTCACGCCGGCGATCATCGGCTCGTACATCTGGATGTGGGCGGGCTTCGCGATGGTGCTGATCGCGGCCGGTCTCGCGGGCATCCCGCGGGAGCTGCTCGAAGCGGCCCGGGTGGACGGCGCCAGCGAGTGGCAGGTGTTCCGCCGGGTGACCGTCCCGCTGCTCGCCCCGGTCCTCGCGGTCGTCGCCGTCACCCTGATGATCAACGTGCTGAAGGTCTTCGACCTGGTCTTCATCATCGCCCCGGGCTCCTCGCAGGACGACGCGAACGTGCTCGCCCTGGAGCTGTACCGCAAGGGCTTCTCCGAGGACCAGCCGGGCATCGCCAGCGCCATCGCGGTGTTCCTGCTGCTGCTGGTGGTCCCGGTGATGTGGTTCAACGTACGTCGGCTCAGGCGGGAGGTACGGCGGTGACCGGACGGCTCGCTCGGCTCATGGACAAGCTCAACGGCGGCCTGGTGCGCGCCTTCCTGATCGTCGTCGGCCTGTTCTGGCTGGTGCCGACGATCGGGCTGCTCATCTCCTCCCTCCGCTCCCCCGAGGACATGAGCGCGAACGGCTGGTGGAAGGTGTTCAGCGAGCCCTCCCGACTCACCTTCGACAGCTACCAGAAGCTGCTGGAGAACGGTGACATCACCAGCTCCCTCGTCAACACGATCCTGATCACCGTGCCGGCGACGGTCCTGGTCGTCGTCATCGGCTCGCTCGCGGGCTACGCGTTCGCGTGGATGGAGTTCCCGGGCCGGGACTGGTGGTTCCTGGGCGTGGTGGGACTGCTGGTGGTGCCGGTGCAGGTGGCGCTCATCCCGATCGCCGAACTGTTCGGCAAGATCGGCCTGTTCGGGAACATCGCGGGCGTGATCCTGTTCCATGTCGGGTTCGGACTGCCCTTCGCGGTGTTCCTGCTGCGGAACTTCTTCGCGGAGATCCCGCGCGAACTGCTGGAGGCGGCCCGCCTCGACGGAGCCGGTGAACTGCGGCTGTTCGCACGGGTCGTGATGCCGCTGGGCGGGCCCGCGATCGCGTCCCTGGGCATCTTCCAGTTCCTGTGGGTGTGGAACGACATGCTGGTCGCGCTGGTGTTCACCAACGCCGACAGCCAACCGATCACGGTCGCGCTCCAGACGCAGGTACGGCAGTTCGGCAACAACATCGACGTGCTCGCGCCCGGCGCGTTCATCTCGATGGTGATCCCGCTGGCCGTGTTCTTCGCGTTCCAGCGGCAGTTCGTGTCCGGCGTGATGGCGGGCGCGGTCAAGTAGCCCTGAAAACAGGGGCGGGCCGGGTCATCGGCCCGCCCCTTCCCGTTCACCCGCCGTCCCCCGAATGCCGTACCGAACCGTAACCAATTCACTCCATCGGCCGTTCCCGGGCAAGGCCCTGTCTACCGCCCGCGCCGACCCATGGATGTCCCTTGCCCAGGTTCAGTGTCATCGTCCCCGCGTACAAGGTTCAGGCGTACCTGCACGAGTGCCTCGAATCGGTGCTGTCCCAGTCGTTCACCGACCTCGAACTGATCGTCGTCGACGACCGTTCGCCGGACGCCTGTGGCGAGATCATCGACGAGTTCGCGGCCCGCGACGCGCGCGTGCGTGCCGTGCACCTGCCGGAGAACGGCGGCCTGGGGCGGGCCCGCAACGCCGGTCTGGAGCGGGCGACCGGCGACTACCTGCTGTTCCTGGACTCCGACGACACGCTCACGCCGGACGCGCTGCGCGCGATCGCCGACCGGGTGAAGGAGACGGGCGAGCCGGACGTCCTGGTCTACGACTACGCGAGCACGTACTGGTCGGGCGAGACCGTTCGCAACAAGTTCGCGGAACTGCTCACCGAGGAGGGCCCGGCGCCCTTCCGGCTCCAGGACCGTCCGGGGCTGCTCAGGGTACTGATGGTGGCCTGGAACAAGGCCTACCGGCGGGAGTTCGTCGAGAGCGCGGGCCTGACGTTCCCGCCCGGCTACTACGAGGACACGCCGTGGACCTACCCGGCGCTGATGACGGCGAAGACGCTCGCGACGCTGGACCGGGTCTGTGTGCACTACCGGCAGCGCCGCCGGGGCAACATCCTGTCCACCACGAGCCGGGGGCACTTCGATGTCTTCGAGCAGTACGACCGGGTCTTCGCATTCGTCGAGCAGCGGCCCGAACTCGCGCAGTGGCGACCGGTGTTGTTCCGTCGCATGGTCGACCACCTCTCGACGGTCTTCACCAAGCGCGACCGGCTCCCGCGCGGCTCGCGGGCCGAGTTCCTGCGCAGGGCCCGCGCCCACTACCGCCGTTACCGCACCCCGGGCGCCTCGGTCCCGCTGCGCTCCCGGCTGCGCCACACCCTGGTCCACTTCGGCGTGCACCGCACCTACCGGGCGCTCCAGGTGTCCATGACCGTGCGCCGGCGCACCCTCAAGGCCGTCTCCAAGCTCACCCGCGCCCTGCGGGCGGCCGTCCTCCAGGCCCACTACCGCATCCAGCTGCGGCTGCCGCTGCGGGCCGACCGGGCCGTGTTCGCCGCCTACTGGGGCCGCGGGCACAGCTGCAACCCGGGTGCGCTGGAGGCCGCGTTCCGTACCTTCGCGCCCCAGGTGCGCACGGCGTGGATCGCCCGCCCCGAGCACCTGTCGGCCGTACCGCCCGGCCCCCGCCAGGTGCGCCCCGGGACGGCCGCCTACTGGACGGCACTGGCCCGCTCCAAGTACCTGGTGAACAACGTCAACTTCGACCGGCGGCTGGTCAAGCGCCCCGGCCAGATCTTCGTCCAGACCCAGCACGGCACCCCTCTCAAGCACATGGGCCTCGACCTCCAGGAGCGCCCGGCGGCCGCCCGCGACATGGACTTCGCCGAGCTCCTGAGGGGCGTCGACAAGTGGGACTACGTGCTGTCGGCCAACCGCCACACCACCCTCACCTGGGAGCGGGTCTACCCGGGGAGCTACGAGACCCTCGAGTACGGCTATCCCCGCAACGACGTCTTCCAGCGGGCGACGTCGGCGGACGTGGCCCGGCTGCGCGAGTCCCTCGGCATCCCACCCGACGCGATCGCCGTCCTCTACGCGCCCACGCACCGCGACTACCGCCGCGTCCAGCACTCCCCCCTCGCCCTGGAGCACGTCCTGCGCCGGCTGGGGCCCCGCTTCGTGATCCTGGCCCGCGCCCACTACTGGCAGGAGGCGCCACTCGCCCGGCGGGTGCCCGGTGTCATCGACGTCACCGGCCACCCGAGCGTGGAGTCCCTCTGCCTGGCCTCGGACGCCCTGCTCACGGACTACTCGTCGCTCATGTTCGACTACGCGGGGCTGGACCGTCCGATCGTGATCCACGCCGACGACTGGGAGGCCTACGAGGCGGCCCGGGGCACCTACTTCGACCTGCGCGCCTGTCCGCCGGGCGCGGTCGCGCGCAGCGAGGACGAGCTGATCGACATCTTCGCGACCGGCCACTGGCGCGGCTCCCGCGCGGCCCAGCTGCGGACCGCGTTCCGTGAGCGGTTCTGCCCGCACGACGACGGACGCGCCGCCGAGCGCGTCGTACGGCGGGTCGTGCTGGGCGAGACGCGGCTGCCCGCGGTCGTGCCGCTCGCCGAGCGCCACCCCGTGCCGTCCGCCGCCGCGACGGCGATGCCCGCGGGGCGCCCGGCGCTCGCCCATGTGCCACCGCCCGCCGGCCCGGTCCAGCCCGTCACCGACCGGCGCTGAGCGCCGCTCGCCCTCGGGAGTCGCCATGCCCGCCGGCTCGTCGCGGCCCACCCCGACCCGGCCGTCCACCTGGCGGCCGACCGGACGCCCCGGCCGTACCGCCTGAGGAACCCGCCACGGATCAGTGGACCGCCGGATCAGCAGGTCAGCTGATCAGCAGACCGACAGAGAAAGAGCAGAATGCCCCGCTTCAGCATCATCGTCCCGTCCCATGGGGTCGCGGGCCGGCTGTCCCTGGCGCTGGACTCGGTCCTCGCCCAGTCCTTCGGTGACTTCGAACTGATCCCGGTCAGCGACGCGCCCGACGCCCCGGCCGCGGCCCTCGCAGCCGGGTACGCGCGACGGGACTCCCGGGTGGCCCCGGTCCACTCGCCGCCGTCCGCCGGGCTGAGCGGGGCGCGCAACACCGGGACGCGGGCGGCGAGCGGCACGTATCTGCTGTTCCTCGACGGCGACGACCTCCTCGCCCCGGGCGCCCTGGCGGCCCTGGACGCCAGGCTCTCCGAGACTGGCGACGTCGACGTCCTCTACGCCGAGCACGAGCGCATCCCCTGGTGGGACGGTGAGCCTGCCAACCCGGTCGCCCCGCTGCTGGCGAGGGCACCGAAGGGCGCCTTCCTCCCCGCCGAGGCCCCGCACCTCACCGGCGTGCAGCTGCCCGTCTGGGGCACGGCCTACCGGCGCGCTTTCGTCACCGAGCACCGGCTGGCCTTCCCCGACGGGCACTTCACCGACGTCGGCTTCGGTGGCCTGGTCACCGTGCACGCGGAGCGGGTCGCGGTGCTGCGCTCGGTCGTCGTACGGCATCTGCTGCGGCGGCAGGGCAACCGGCTGAACCTGCCCGGCGACCACCACCCGGAGCTGCTGGACCGGGCCGACGAGGTACTCACCCGGGCGGCCGAACGGGGGCTGTCCGGGGACCGGTCGGGTCCGCTCTTCGAGCAGCTCTTCGCGGCCGTCCTGAAGACCGCCGCGCATCCGGCCCGCCTGACCGGAGGCCGGCGCCGGGCCTTCTTCCGCCGCGCGGGCCGGCTGTACCGGCGCCACCGCCCGGCCGGATTCCGCGGACCCGGCGGCAGCCTGGGGGTGCAGCACCGGCTGCTGGCGACCGGGGCGTACACGGCGTTCCGCGTGCTGGGCGGCGCCAACCGGAAGGCCTCCGGCGCCGTCCACCGGGTCCCCCGCCCCCAGGGTCTGCGGACCCGCCTGTTCTACCGGCGTCAGCTGCGCCGCCGTATCGACCCGAACCTGGCGGTGTACTGCGCCTACTGGGGGCGCGGCTACGCGTGCAGTCCGGCCGCGATCCACGCCAAGGCCGCCGAACTCGCCCCGCACATCCGCTCGGTGTTCCTCGTCGAACCGGACCAGGCGCATGCGATGCCGGCGGGAGTCGACCACGCCGTCATCGGCAGCCGCCGCTACTGGCAGGTCCTGGCCCGCGCCAAGTACCTGGTCAACAACGCCAACTTCGCGGAGGGCGTCGTCAAGCGCGAGGGCAGCGTGCATGTGCAGACGCAGCACGGCACCCCGCTCAAGAAGATGGGCGTCGACCAGTCGACGTACCCGGTCGTCGCCGCCGCGACCGGCTCCTTCACCAGGCTGCTGGGCCGCGTGGACCGCTGGGACTACAACCTCTCCTCCAACACCCACTCCACCCAGATGTGGGAGCGCGCCTTTCCGGGCTCGTACGAGCAGCTGGAGTACGGCTATCCGCGCAACGACGTCTTCTGCACGGCGACCGCGGCCGACGTGGCCAGGGTCCGGCGGGAGCTGGGCGTGCCGGAGGGCAGCACGGCCGTCCTGTACGCGCCCACCCACCGCGACTACCACACCGGTTTCGAGCCGGGACTGGATCTGGAGGCCTTCTGCGAGGCGGCCGGCGAGGACGTGGTCGTGCTGCTGCGGGCGCACTACTTCTACGACCGGGGCGGCGCGCGGAACTCCGGCCGGATCATCGACGTCACCGGGCACCGCTCCTCCGAGGAGGTCTGTCTGGCCGCCGACGCGCTGGTCACCGACTACTCGTCGATCATGTTCGACTACGCCAACCTGGACCGTCCGATCGTCGTGTACGCCGACGACTGGGACGTCTACCGGGAGACCCGGGGCGTCTACTTCGACCTGATGGCGGCCCCGCCCGGACGGGTCGTCCGCACGCCGCAGGAACTGGCGCGGGTGTTCCGCGACGGCTCCTGCGCGGACTCCGGGGCCGCCGCGCTCCGGGCCGCGTTCCGGTCCCGTTTCTGCCAGTTCGACGACGGCCTGGCCGCCGAGCGGGTGGTGCGCCGGGTGCTGCTCGGCGAGCCCCCGGAGTCGATCGCGCCCGTGCGGCCGCTCGCCGGGCGCGTCCCGGCCCCCGCCGCCTCCCCCCTCGTAAGGAGCTGACCCCCGCAGTGCCCCGCTTCAGCATCATCGTCCCGTGTTTCAAGGTGCAGGGCTTCCTGCGCGAGTGCCTCGACTCGGTCCTGGAGCAGTCGTACCGGGACATCGAGGTCATCGCCGTCGACGACCGCTCACCCGACGGCTGCGGCGCGATCCTCGACGAGTACGCGGCCCGCGACGACCGCGTCCGGGTCCTGCACCTGCCGGAGAACGCCGGCCTCGGCCGTGCCCGCAACGCCGGTATGCCGCTCGCGGGCGGCGAATACCTGTTCTTCCTCGACAGCGACGACACCCTCACTCCGGGCGCGCTGGGTGCGATGGCCGACCGGCTCGACGAGGCCGGCGACCCGGACGTACTGGTCTTCGACTACGCGCGCACCTACTGGTGGGGCGGCACCCGCAGGAACGCCCTCGCGCACGTCCTCGCGGAGGCGGCCGACGGCACCTTCACGGCCGTCGAACGCCCGGAGATCCTCGACCTGTTGATGGTCGTGTGGAACAAGGCCTACCGCCGCGACTTCGTCGAGGGGAACGGCTTCACCTTCCCGCCCGGCTACTACGAGGACACGCCCTGGACGTTCCCGGTCATGCTCAGCGCGGAGCGGATCGCCACGCTGGACCGGATCTGCCTCGACTACCGCCAGCGCCGGCAGGGCAACATCCTGTCCACCACCAGCCGCAAGCACTTCGACGTCCACGACCAGTACGAGCGGGTCTTCGCCTTCGTCGGCTCCCGCCCCGCTCTCGCGAGCTGGCGGCCGTACCTGCACCGCAAGATGGGCGAACACTGTCTCGACATCCTCGCCAAGCCGGACCGGCTGCCGCCGCCGGACAAGGGCGAGTTCTTCCGCCGTACGGCCGAGCTGTTCGCCCGCCACAAGCCTGCCGGTGAGCCGGTGCCCGCCGAACTGCGGGTCCTGGAGGGCGGTTACGCCGCCTACCGGATCAAACGGAAGGCGGGGCAGGCGGGCCGGGAGCTCGCCCGGCGCGGCTCGCAGGTGCGCAGGGCGGCGGGCGGCCCGGTACGCCGGGGGCCGGACGCTCTGCACCGGCGCCGCCCCCTGGACCCGGACCTCGTCCTGTACTCGGCGTTCTCGCACCGGGGGGTGCTCGGCGATCCGGGAGCCGTCTACGAGAAGGCGCGGGAGATCGCACCGCGGCTGCGCGGGGTGTGGGTGGTGCGCGACGAGGAGACGGCCGCGCGGCTCCCGGAGGGCGTGGAACACGTGCTGCTCGACTCCCCCGCCTACCGGCGCGTCAGCGCGCGGGCCGGGTTCTTCGTCAACAACGTGAACTGGCCCGGCACCCTGGTCAAGCGGCCGGGCAGCGTCCACATCCACACCCACCAGGGCACCCCGCTGAAGTACATGGCGGCCGACCTGCTCCGGCGGCCCGGCGCCCGGCACGGCGTGGACGTACCGCAGATGCTGCGCCGCGCCGACCGCTGGGACTACAGCCTGGTCGCCAACCCGCACTCGGAACTGGTGTGGGAGCGGGCGTACCCGTGCCACTTCACGTCGGTGCGCAGCGGGAGCCCGCGCAACGACGTGCTGGTGAAAGCCGGTACGCACGGTGATGCCGGGGCGGGTCCCGCGGTCCGCGCGCGGCTCGGGATCCCGGCCGGTCACACGGTCGTGCTGTACGCGCCGACCCGCCGCGACTACGTGCGCGGCGGACACGCCGACCGGCTCGACCTGGCCCGGTTCGCCGCCGACCTCGGCGCGGGCCACACCCTCGTCGTACGGCTGCACCCGTCGCTGGCGACCGGTCCGGCGCGCGGGCTCGGCCTGGCAGACCTGCACCGGCGCGGGGTGCTGGTGGACGCGACGGACGAGCCGCGCGTCGAGGACGTCATGCTCGCCTCCGACGTGCTGGTCACCGACTACTCGGCCCTGATGTTCGACTACGCCAACCTGGACCGGCCGATCGTCGTCCACGCCGACGACTGGCCCGCGTACACGGCGAGCCGGGGTGCCTACTTCGACATCACCGCCGACGCGCCGGGCCATGTCTCGCGCACCTACCGGGAACTGGCCTGGCTGCTGGCCTCCGGCGGCTGGCGTGACGAGGAGTCGGCGCGGTTGCGGGCGGGCTTCCGGGAGCGGTTCTGCGCCTACGACGACGGGCGCGCCGCCGAGCGGGTCGTACGGCGGCTGCTGCTGGGCGAGGAGTTCCCCGAGAGGGCCGCCCTGCCGAAGGTGCCCGGCCCGGCCGGCGCCCGCGATCTGCTCGCGTCGAAGTGAAGGGACCCCTGCGGCCGCGCACCTGGGTGCTGCTCCTGGCCGCCGTGTTCGCGCTGTTCCAGCTCGCGAACGTGACCGGCCGGGACACCCCGGACAGCAAGAACTACCTGTCGTACGCGCTGAGTCTGCGCGGGGAGAGCAAACGCGAGGCGGCCGCCGCGACCATCGACTACGCCTGCGCGGGTGAGGCCTCGACCGCGGCCCGCCGGCAGAGCGTGGACGTGCTGCGCTTCGACGCTCCCGACCCCGGCCGCCGGGTCGCCGCCGAGTGCCGGAGGCGGGAGTGGCGCACCGTGGACGCGCGGCTGAGGGCGGGGCAGACCGGCGGTCACACCGTGCCGTTCATGCCGGAGCGCTTCATGCGGATCTTCGAGGTGCGCCCTGGCTACCCGGTGTTCCTGCTGCCGTTCATCACCCTGTTCGGTGTCACCTGGGGTGTGTGGCTGGCGGGTGTCGCGGTGGCGGCGGCGGGCGGGGTCCTGGTGTTTCTCATCCTGCGCACCCTGCGCGCGCCGACCTCCGTCTGCGCGACCGGGCAGGCCCTGTACTACGTGCTGCCGTGCGGTACGACCGCCATGCGCCCGATGACCGAGGGCCTGATGCTGGCGCTGACGCTGGCGGCGCTGTGGGGGTGCGCGCTGTCCCTGGACGGTGCGGTGCGGGCGGCGGCCTGGCTGGTCCGCGGTTCGCTGGCAGCCCTGTTCACCGTCAAGCACTCGCAGGCGCTGTTCCTCGGGCTGTGTCTGGCGGGTGCGGGCGCGCTGATCGCCGTACGGCGCCGGCGGCGCGGGCGGCCGCCGGGACGGGGGGTGGCCGTGGTGGCCGTCGCCGGCTGTTGCGGGGTGCTGGGCACGTTGGTCCTGGCGAGGCTGCTGCACTATCCGTCCGAGACGGAGAGTCTCCAGGATCTGCTGACCCGCCACTTCGACCGGCCCGACCGCACGCACGCGTGGACGGAGTTCCGGACCCTCCAGGTGAACTTCTGGGTGGAGTGGCTGCGCCGGCAGCTGTGGGAGCCGCTGTTCCTGGCCGCGCTGGCGGCCGGGGCCCTGGGTGTGGCGCGGGGGCGGCGGCGGGCGTTCGGCGTCTTCGTGCTCGGCGCCGCCTGCACCGGGGTCCTCACCCAGGCCGGACACCCGGACATCACCATCTGGGGCGACCGGCTGATCGTGCTGGCGTGGCTGCTGCCGGTGCTGGGGGTGCCGCTGCTGCTCGAACCCGTGCTGCGGGGGCGGGTGGCCCTGCCGATCCAGGAAGGCGCCGATCGGGCTCACTCGATGAGGTGACTTTCGGCAAGACCGTTGACCGGGGCGGGAAGATAGGGCGAATGCCCCTCTTTGCCCAGTTTGCTTACCAATTCCCCCTCGGCGCGATCCCCTTCGGTGCGGTCCGGTTCGGTGCGACCCCCTTCGACGTGACCCTGTCCGCTGCGACCCGCTTCGGTGCGGTCCGTTTCGGTGCGGTCCGGCTTGGTTCGATCGGGTTTGGTTCGATCTGGTTTGGTTCGATCCGGTTCGGTGTGGCCCGGTTCGGTTCGATCCGTTGAGCGCCGGTGTTCTGACCCGGCGGCCCGCGCGCGGTGCGACGGCGCTGCGCGGCGGGCGGGTGTGGCGGCCGACCCCGTTCCAGGTCTTCGGTCTGCTGTTCTGGCTGGTGATGTCGCTGGCGTACTGGCGGGTGCCGCAGTGCTGCGACGCCGGCCAGCACGCGGCGGTCGTCGAACGCCTGAAGGGCAGTCTGCTGCACCCCCGGCACCCGATGGCCGACCTGCCGGGTGCGGGCAGCCCGTACTACTCGCCGTACGCGGTCGCGGAGGGCGTCTTCGCCCGGGTGACCGGGCTGACGGGCTGGGAGGTGCTGCGGGTCGCCGGTCCGGTGAACCTGGTGGTGCTGCTGACCGGCATCTGCCGCTTCACCCGCGTGCTGACACCGAGACCGTGGGCGCCGGTGCTCGGGCTGGCGGCGATGACGCTGCTGTGGGGCACCGAGCGGGCCTGGTGGAGCGGCTACCTCGGCCTGATGTCGATGACCGGCAACCTCGGCTATCCGTCCACCTTCGCCATCGGGCTCACCTTCTGGGCGTGGGCCCTGACGGGTACACGCACGCGTGACGCGCGCCGGGTGCGGTACGTGGGGCCCAGCGGACTGCGCGGCTTCACCGGGTACGTGGCACTGGGCGTGCTGTACGGGGTGATCGTGCTGGTGCATCCGATCACGTCGATCGCGGCGGTGACCGGGGGAGCGGCCTTCGTCGTGGGGTGGCAGCGGGGGTGGCGGTCCGCGGTGACCGCCCGCTGGGCGGTGGCGGTGGCCGCGGCCTTGCCGACGGCCGCGTTCTGGCCGTACTTCGACGTGTTCGCGCTGGCCGGGAACGGCAGCGTGGACGCGATGCACCAGCGGCTGTACGACGGGCCGGCCGGGCACTTCTGGCTGGCACTGGTGGGAGTGCCGGCGTTGTGGGCACGGCGCCGCCGCTCGGCGCGTGACCCACTGGTGCTGATGTTCACCCTGGAGTGCCTGGTGGTGGCGTACGGCTTCGTCAGCGGCCACTACACCTACGGGCGGATCCTCGGGCTCACCCTGGTCCCGCTCCAGTTCGCACTGGCCGTGGAACTGGCGGCGCCCCGGCCCTGGCGGACGGGGCGGCGCGTACTGGGCGCGGTCGCGGCGGGCGCGGCCTGTCTCGGTTTCCTCACCGTCCAGGCGGGGGCGGTCGTGCCGCGTGCGCTGGACCCGGTCGGCTTCGAAGCGCCGCCGCGCTGGCCCGCGTACGACTGGGCCGCGCGGCACATCGGGCCCGGCGAGGTGGTGGTCACCGACGGGTACTACGCGGTCCACGCGATCGCCGGGTACGGGCCGAACCTGGCCGCCCCGGCCTGGCCGGACGCGGCCCTGGACGAGCGGGAGCGGCTCCGGCGGCTCGACGACGTCCGCGCCTACCTCTCCCCCGGGTCGACCCGCGCCGAGCGCATGGGGATCGCCCACCGCTACCGCATCCGCTGGCTGCTCCTGACGCGCCGGCACCCGGTGCCCGAGGAGGCCGTGGTGGTGGCGTGGAGCCGGCGGACGGGGGAGGTGCTGGCGCGGGTCACGGGCCGCTGAACCGCTGGGCGCGGCCCGGGACCAGAGCCGCCCGGGACCACCGGGATCCACTGGGGCTACCGGATCGCAGGACCACCAGGACTACTCGATGACGAGGTCGACCTCGATGTTGCCGCGGGTGGCGTTGGAGTAGGGGCAGACCTGGTGGGCGGTCTCGACCAGCTTGCGGCCGGTCGCCTCGTCCAGGCCCTCGGGCAGCTCGACGCGCAGCGTCACCTTCAGGCCGAAGCCCTCGCCCTGCTTGCCTATGCCGACCTCGGCGGTCACGGCGGCGTCGGTGACGTCGACCTTCGCCTGGCGGCCGACGAGACCGAGGGCGCTGCCGAAACAGGCCGCGTAACCGGCGGCGAACAGCTGCTCCGGGTTGGTGCCCTGACCGTTGCCGCCCAGCTCCACCGGCGGGGCCAGCTGGAGGTCGATCCTGCCGTCGGAGGAGACGGCGCGACCGTCACGGCCGTGGGTGGCGGTGGCGACTGCGGTGTAGAGCGCGTCCATGGATGAACCATCCCTCTCGGAAGTCGTTTTGGGGGGTGGCCGGCCCTCGCGCTGTTCGCGTCCGGACCGCCTCACGGGGATAAGTAGAGCACACAACTCAGTTGCACACAACTAAATGGCTCGCAAGAGCTACCCTGGAGGCATGACCCCGACGCCCGCATCCCCAGCACAGGAGAACGCCGAGGAGGACTGGCTCCGCCTGGACCGCCAGATCTGCTTCTCCCTGCACGCCGCCTCGCGCGCCTTCAACGGCGTCTACCGCGTGATCCTCAAGGAACTCGGACTGACCTACCCCCAGTACCTGGTGCTACTCGTCCTGTGGGAGCACGGCGAGCTGCCCGTCAAGAAGCTCGGCGAACATCTCCGCCTCGACTCCGGCACCCTCTCCCCGCTGCTCAAGCGGCTGGAGTCGGCCGGCCTGGTACGCAGGGAGCGCAGCTCTCGCGACGAGCGCTCGGTGGAGATCCGGCTCACCGAGGAGGGCGTCGCCCTGCGCCGGCAGGCGCTGCGGGTGCCGCGCCGGATCTCGTCGGCGACCGGATTCGACCTGCACGAGATCCGCGAACTGCGCGAACACCTCGACCGGCTCACCCTGGCGCTCGACACGGCGACCCTGGAGGAGGAGCCGGAGCACGCATAGGCGTTTTACTCCGTCAAGCCGGACTTGACCCGCCTTACGATCCGCGAGTGATGAAACGCCGCCGTCTCCTCGCACTCCCCCTCCCAGCCTCCGCCCCTGTCCTCGTCCTCGCTCTCACCTGGCTCACCACCCGTGCCGTGATGCTGTGGCTGCTCGCCCACGACTCGCTGCCGGTGCTCGGCGGCCGTGTCGCGCGCGAGGTGTGGCACGGCTACCACCACTGGTACGGCACCCTGGCGAGCGGCGCCTTCCCCGCGCACGACCCGCTCTGGCAGTACCCGCCGGGGGCCGGCCCGGTGCTGCTGGCGCCGGGGGCGCTGCCCTGGTGGTCGTACCTCCAGGCGTTCGTCGCCCTGACGGTCGCCGCGGACGCGGTGATCGCGGTGACCCTGGTCCGCGCGGGCGGGCGCCCCGGTCGCAGTCTGTACGGCGCCGCGCTGTGGGTGGGCGGGCTGCCCCTGCTGCTGCGCCTTCCGTTCGCCCGCTACGACGTGCAGGTCACGGCCCTGGCCGTCGTCTCCCTACTGGCGCTGTCGCGGTCCACGCGCGTGTGCGGGGCGTTCGTGGCGCTGGGGGCGCTGGTGAAGGTGTGGCCGGCGCTGGTCCTGCTCGGGGTGGAGAGGGGACGGGACACCAGGTCGGTGTGGACGTCGACGGCGGTGACGGGAGCCTCGGCGCTGGCTCTCCTCGCGCTGGCGTTCCGTGATCCCCTGGCCTTCCTGCTCCAGCAGGGCGGCCGAGGCGTACAGATCGAGTCCCTGGGCGGCACGGTGCTCTCCGTCGCCTCGCACGCCGGCTGGCCGGGCGGGGTCCGGTACCGGTACGGCGCGATGGAGTTCACCGGCCCCTACGTCCCGGCCGTCGCCCACCTCTCCCTGGCCCTCACCGCGGCGGCCTTCGGCCTCCTGCTGCTGTGGCGGTTCCGGGCCCGCCGCTGGACGGAGGCGACGCCGTACGACGCCGCGCTGAGCGCCGTACTGCTGTTCACCGTCACCAGCCGGGTGATCAGCCCGCAGTACATGGTCTGGCTGCTGGGGCTGGCCGGCGTCTGCCTGACCTCACGGGACACCACCCAGCGCCCGGTCGCGGCGCTGGTCCTGGCGGCGACCGCGGTCAGCTCGGTGATCTTCCCCCTGCACTACCCGGAGGTCATCGACCGCACCTGGACCGGCACGACGCTCATGCTCGTACGCAACGGCCTGCTGACCACGGCCGCCGCCCTGTCCTTCACCCGCCTGTGGCGCTCCGGCACGGTCCGTGCCGTGCCCGGCGCGAAGGACCGCGCGCAGACCCTGCCCAGGAGCCGGACACCCGCTTCACCGGTAGACGCCCGAGGCGCCGGCGGGCGGTCTCGTAGGCTGCCCGGATGACCGATCCCGTGTCTGCCGATCCCGTGTCTGCCGAGTCCCCGTCTGCCGATCCCGTGTCTGCCGACGACCGCGCGGTCGGCTGTGTCGTCGGCTCCGCCGTGGGGGACGCGCTGGGCGCTCCCTTCGAGTTCGGACCGGAGGGCGCCTTCAGCGAGCGGTTCCCGGCAGCCGGACAGGGTGGCGAGATGTGCGGGGGCGGCGGCTGGGACCCGGGCGAGGCGACCGACGACACGCAGATGGCCGTCCTGGTCGGGGAGTCCCTGCTGGAGCACGGCGGGCTGGAACCGGCGGACGTCTTCCTGCGGTTCCGACGCTGGGCCGCCGCCGGTCCCAAGGACATCGGCCTGCAGACCGAGGCGGTCCTCAGCAGCGGCGACCCCTGGGACCTCGCCGCCGCCCTGCATTATCAGACCAGCCAACGAGCGGCGGGCAACGGGGCGTTGATGCGGGCCACGACCTCCGCGGTGTACTTCGCGTCCCGCGGCCGTACCGCCACCATGGACGCGGCCCGCCGCCTCGCCGCCCTCACCCACGGGGACCGCGCGGCCTGGGAGGGCACGGCCGTCTTCCATGAGCTGGTACGGATCGCCCTCACCGGCGCCGACCCGCTGGCCGCGCTCCCGGAGACCCTCGCCGAGGTCCACCCCGGCCATCGCGAGCGCTACGGAGCCGTCCTCGCCCCGGACTGGCATCCGGACCTGGCCACCGAGTTCAACGGCGCCGTCTGGCCGTGCCTCGGCTCCGCCGTCTGGGCGCTGCGCACCACGTCCCGCTTCGAGGACGCCGTCCGCGCCGCCGTCGACCTCGGCGGCGACACGGACACCGTCGCGGCGGTGACGGGCGGCCTCGCCGGGGCCGTGTACGGCATCGGTGGCATCCCGCGGCGGTGGACGGCCGCGCTGCACGTACCGCTGCCGGGCTGGGGCGACCGGGTGCTGCGGCTGCCAGGACTCACCGGCCTGGCACTCCGGTCGGCGACGGCCTGAGCGCGGCGGCCGGCCCGGGGCAGGCGTTGGGTCAGACGTTGTTCAGGTACGCCAGCACGGCCAGTACCCGCCGGTGTCCGCTGTCGCTCACGGGCAGGCTCAGCTTCAGGAACACGTTGCCGATGTGCTTGCTGACGGACCGTTCGGTGATGACGAGGGTGTGGGCGATGGTCGTGTTGTCGCGGCCCTCGGCCATGAGCTTCAGCACCTCGCGCTCGCGCGGCGTCAGCGAGTCCAGCGGCGAGTCGCGGCGGCGGGTCAGCAGTTCGGTCACGACCTCGGGGTCGAGGGCCGTACCGCCGGACGCGACCCGCTCCAGCGCGTCGAGGAACTCGTCCACCCGGCCCACCCGGTCCTTCAGCAGATAGCCGACCCCGCTCGCACCCCCGCCCAGCAGTTCGGCGGCGTAGGACTCCTCGACGTACTGGGAGAGCACCAGCACCGGCAGGCCGGGGATCTTCTCGCGGGCATCCAGGGCGGCCCGCAGCCCCTCGTCACGGAAGTCCGGCGGCATCCGCACGTCGAGCACGGCCACGTCCGGCCGGTGCTTCAGGAGCGCCGGAAGGACCTCGGGGCCGGAGCCGGCGACGGCCACCACCTCGTGCCCGGCCGATGTCAGCAGCAGGACCAGGCCCTCCCTGAGCAGGGCGTTGTCCTCGGCCATCACGACTCTCATGCCAGCTCGACTCCCGTCACAGCGCCCGCAGGCCTCCGGCTGCCTACAGCGCCTTGATCGCCTCGGTGGTCGCCCGGGCCAGCGCGCCCAGATAGCCCTTGGGCAGCTTCGGGCTGCGGATCACCACCGAACGCCAGTAAAGCGGACCCGAGATCAGATCGAGCGCCAGTTCCTCGTTCAGCCCTTCGCGGATCTCGCCGCGCCGCGCCGCCGCCGCCACGATCTTCAGGGCGACCTCCTCCTGACCCTCTTTCAGCGCCTTCTGCAACGCGTCGGCGATCTCGGGATTGCGGGCCGCCTCGGCCTGGAGATCGGGGATGATCTGCGACGCCACCGGGTGTCGCAGGGCCCGGGACGTCACCTCGTAGAGCATGCGCAGGTCGCCCTCCAGGCTGCCCGTCTCCGGGGCCGGCAGCCCCTGCACGGCGATCACCGAGACTATGTCGAGGACGAGGTGCAGCTTGGAACGCCAGCGCCGGTAGACGGCGGTCTTGCCCACACCGGCGCGGCGGGCGATGCCCTCGATGGACATCCGCGCGTAGCCGACGGTCGCGAGCTCCTCGAACACGGCGCCCCGGATGGCTTCCGTCACATCCTCGCGCAGCACGGCCGCGCCCGCGGGGGCCCGGCGGCGCGGTCGCACCTGGGGTCCATCGGCGTTCGTCGCGTTCGTCGTCATGCGGACCAGCATAGGGCGTTACGACGAAACGGTTGCGTTCCGACGTCAGATCGGCCTACTCTCACGTTGCGACGATACGGTCCCGTCCCGACGTAAGAAAAAGTAAAGAAAAGCGTAAGAAAAACGTCGGGCAGCCGCGGAAACGCCGCCAGCACCCTTCCCCCGAGTGAAAGCAGCGGATGTGAGTCAGGTTCTCCACACACCGCCCACGACACAGGCCGCCCCCCACGGCGACCTCGCGGCCCTGGCCGCCCGTCACGGCCTCACGGTCAGCGGTGCCCGCCCGTCCCTGCCCGAGTACATCCGCCAGCTCTGGGCACGCCGCCACTTCATCACCGCGTTCGCCACGGCCAAACTCACCGCCCAGTACAGCCAGGCGAAGCTGGGCCAGGTCTGGCAGGTGATGACCCCGCTGCTGAACGCGGCGGTGTACTACTTCATCTTCGGCGTCCTGCTGGAGACGAAGAAGGGCGTGGCGGACTTCATCCCGTTCCTGGTCACCGGCGTGTTCGTCTGGACGTTCACCCAGAGCTCGATCATGGCGGGCACCCGGGCCATCGGCGGCAGCATCGGCCTGGTGCGGGCTCTGCACTTCCCCCGGGCCGCGCTGCCGATCTCGTTCTGCCTCCAGCAGCTCCAGCAGCTGCTGTTCTCGATGGCCGCCCTGCTGATCATCCTGTTCGCCGTGGGCGTGCCGCCGGCGCTGTCCTGGGTCCTGGTCATTCCGGCCCTGGCGCTCCAGTTCGTGTTCAACGCGGGCGTCTCGATGATCCTGGCCCGGCTCGGCGCGAACACGCCGGACATCTCCCAGCTGATGCCGTTCATCCTGCGCACCTGGATGTACATCTCGGGTGTGATGTGGAGCATCGACAACCTGATCGACAAGCACCACGGCATGCCGCCCTGGGTCGCCGACGTGCTGCGGGCCAACCCCGCCGCCGTCTACATCGACCTGATGCGCTTCGCGCTGATCGACAGCTTCCACGCGAGCCAGCTGCCGCCCCACGTGTGGCTGGTCGCGACCGGCTGGGCGCTGGTCGCCGGCGTCGGCGGCTTCATCTACTTCTGGAAGGCTGAGGAGACGTACGGCCGTGGCTGACAACGCAACGCGCACCGCGCCCACCACACCCACCGAGCCCTTCGACGAGCGGGCCCCCACCGTCATCGCGGACGGCGTCGACATCGTCTACCGGATCAACGGCACCGGCAGCGGCCGGGGCAGCGCGACGGCGGCCCTCAACCGCATCCTGCGCCCCAAGCAGGCCCAGAAGGCCGCCGGCATGCGCACGGTGCACGCCGTCAAGAACGTCAGCTTCGTCGCGTACAAGGGCGAGGCGATCGGCCTGATCGGCACCAACGGCTCCGGCAAGTCGACCCTGCTCAAGGGGATCGCGGGCCTCCAGCCGGTGGAGAACGGCAAGATCTACACCGACGGGCAGCCCTCCCTCCTCGGCGTCAACGCGGCGCTGATGGGCGACCTGACCGGCGAACGCAACGTCTACCTCGGCGGCCTCGCCATGGGCATGACGCGCGAGCAGATCAAGGAGCGCTACCAGGAGATCGTCGACTTCTCGGGCATCAACGAGAAGGGCGACTTCATCTCCCTGCCGATGCGCACCTACTCCTCCGGCATGGGCTCCCGGCTGCGCTTCTCCATCGCCGCCGCCAAGGACCACGACGTGCTGCTCATCGACGAGGCGCTGTCGACCGGCGACGCGCGGTTCCAGGCGCGTTCGGCCGAACGCATCCAGGAGATGCGGGCGCACGCCGGCACGGTCTTCCTGGTCAGCCACAGCAACGCCGCGATCCGCGACACCTGCGACCGGGTGCTGTGGCTGGAACGCGGTGAACTGCGCATGGACGGCCTGACGGAAGAGGTCCTGGAGGCGTACGAGGCGTTCACCGGCGACAAGAAGAAGCCCAAGCCGAAGCCCGCCTCCTGACGGAACGACAGACAGACGGGGGC
>NZ_JBHWUU010000062.1:0-63734 GCF_042737375.1 Streptomyces sp. NPDC060000 | reverse complement strand
GCCCCCACGAGGGGAGCGGGCCCACCGGCACTCGGCTGGGAATCAGCCGGCCGCGAGGATCTCGCGGGCCAGCTTCGCCGTCTCGGTCGGCGTCTTGCCGACCTTGACGCCGGCGGCCTCGAGGGCCTCCTTCTTCGCCTGGGCGGTGCCGGAGGAACCGGAGACGATGGCGCCGGCGTGGCCCATGGTCTTGCCCTCGGGCGCGGTGAAGCCCGCGACGTAGCCGACGACCGGCTTCTTCACGTTGTCCTTGATGAAGGCCGCGGCCCGCTCCTCGGCGTCGCCGCCGATCTCACCGATCATGACGATCAGGTCGGTGTCGGGGTCGGCCTCGAACGCGGCGAGCGCGTCGATGTGCGTCGTACCGATGATCGGGTCGCCACCGATGCCGACGGCGGACGAGAAGCCGATGTCACGCAGCTCGTACATCATCTGGTAGGTCAGCGTGCCGGACTTCGAGACCAGACCGATGCGGCCCGGCTTCGTGATGTCGCCCGGGATGATGCCGGCGTTCGACTGGCCCGGGGTGATGAGACCGGGGCAGTTCGGGCCGATGATCCGGGTCTTGTCACCCTTGGACCCGGCGTACGCGTAGAACGCGGCCGAGTCGTGCACCGCGATGCCCTCGGTGATGACGACGGCCAGCGGGATCTCCGCGTCGATCGCCTCGACGACGGCGGCCTTCGCGAAGGCCGGCGGCACGAAGAGGACGGACACGTTGGCGCCCGTCTTCTCGATCGCCTCGGCGACCGTGCCGAAGACCGGGATCTCGGTGCCGTCGATGTCGACGGACGTGCCCGCCTTACGGGGGTTCACGCCACCGACGATGTTGGAGCCGTCCGCCAGCATCAGCTTGGTGTGCTTCATGCCCGTGGCACCGGTCATGCCCTGGACGATGATCTTGCTGTCCTTGTTCAGGAAGATAGCCATGGCTGTTCTGTCCCTCTTCCCTTACTTCGCAGCCGCGAGCTCGGCGGCCTTGTCGGCCGCGCCGTCCATGGTGTCCACGCGCTGGACCAGCGGGTGGTTGGCGTCGGAGAGGATCTTGCGACCCAGCTCGGCGTTGTTGCCGTCGAGTCGGACGACCAGCGGCTTGGTGACTTCCTCGCCCTTGTCCGCGAGCAGCTGGAGCGCCTGGACGATGCCGTTGGCGACCTCGTCACAGGCGGTGATGCCACCGAAGACGTTGACGAAGACGGACTTGACGTCCGGGTCGCCGAGGATGATCTCCAGGCCGTTCGCCATGACGGCGGCGGAGGCACCGCCACCGATGTCGAGGAAGTTGGCGGGCTTGACCCCACCGTGCGCCTCACCGGCGTACGCGACGACGTCCAGGGTGCTCATGACGAGACCCGCGCCGTTGCCGATGATGCCGACCTCGCCGTCGAGCTTGACGTAGTTGAGGTTCTTCGCCTTCGCGGCGGCCTCGAGCGGGTTGGCCGAATCGTGGTCGACGAACTCCTCGTGTCCCGGCTGACGGAACTCGGCGTTCTCGTCCAGGGACACCTTGCCGTCGAGGGCGATGACGTCACCGGAGGCGACCTTCGCCAGCGGGTTGACCTCGACGAGGAGGGCGTCCTCCTCGATGAAGGTCTTCCACAGCGTCACGAGGACGTTGGCGACCTTGTCGGCGACCTCGGCCGGGAAGTTCGCGGCCTCGACGATCTCGCGGGCCTTCGCGGGGGTCACACCCTCGTTGGCGTCGATCGGCGTCTTGGCGACGGCCTCGGGGCGGTTCTCCGCCACCTCCTCGATCTCCATGCCGCCCTCGACGGACGCGATGGAGAGGAAGGTGCGGTTGGCACGGTCGAGGAGGAAGGAGACGTAGTACTCCTCCAGGATCTCCGGGGCCGTCTCGGCGATCATCACCTTGTGGACCGTGTGGCCCTTGATGTCCATGCCGAGGATGTTGGTGGCGTGCTCCACGGCCTCGTCGGCGGAGGCGGCGAGCTTGACGCCACCGGCCTTGCCACGCCCGCCGACCTTCACCTGGGCCTTGACGACGGACTTGCCACCGAGACGCTCAGTGGCTGCGCGGGCCGCCTCAGGCGTGTCGATGACTTCACCGGCCAGCACCGGTACATCGTGCTTGGCGAAGAGGTCCCTCGCCTGGTACTCGAACAGGTCCACGCGCTTCCGTCCCTATCAGTGATCTCGCGGTTCGTTGTCTGCGTGGGCGTGCCGCGAGGGCAACGTGACGTCCGCTTCGTCTGTCAGTCACAAGGGAGGCGCACACGGTGTCCGAGCGCGCGGCATGTCCGTCTCGCAGGTTATCGCTGCTTGCAGGAGGCCCCTAAATCGAGGGTCACACCTGAGCGGTGATACCTGTCACATGATGCCGGGCTCACTGGCACCCCGTGCCGGACGTGAGGCGGATATGAGGCGCACACGTGGCGGACGTGGGGCGGATATGGGGCGGACGTCGGGCGGACGTGGGGCGGATCCGAGGTCGGGGGGAAGGGCCTCACCGGGTTGGGGTTGGCCCGGTGAGGCCCCTGAACAGCCCCTTGAGGGCTCAGGGCGGACGATCCCCACCCCTCAATGGGAATCGCTCGACCCCTTCCATGAGGCTTCGGCCGGACAGACCGACGGCTTTCGGCCGTCCGGGGGCCTGGTACCTCATGGAGTCGACCGGTCAGCGCGGTACGCGCTGCCGAAGCAGGTGGTGCTGACGGACGGGGCTCAGGGGGTGCCGACGCTCGACGCCGGAACGGGAAGGGCTCCGGGCGGCATACGACCGGGCAGACCTGGCCCTGTGCACCTGTTCCGCCCCCGCGCCACATATCGGGGGCGGGGGAAGGCCGCCCGTCCCTAGCCGGGGAAGACCGGGATGTCGCGACGTCGGTCCCGCGTCGCGGTCTCGTCGGAGCGCACGGCGCCGCCGGGCATCAACCGCGTCGACACCCGGTGACGCGGAGTGACGGCATGCGCGTCACCGTGCCGCGACACACCGCCGTCGAGCACCGACACCCCGCCCAGCACGCCATCGGGGTCACCGGCGGGTGCGCGGCGCACAGGCCCGGGAGCGTGAACAGGAGCCTGACCGGCGCGGGCCGACGCGACGTGGTGACCGGCGTCGGCCGAACGCCCGGCGCCCATGCCCACCGGCCCGTACGTCGCCACACCCGCGCCCGCGCCCGCGCCCATCGCCGTCACGACCGCGGTGTCGAGGCCGGCGTCGGCGTCGGCGGCCCGCCGGTGACCGAGCCCGTGGCCATCCGGCACCGGGGTCACCCCGGAGCCCGGCGCGGGCGCCTCCACGACCGGCACCGGAAGCGTCCGCACGGGAGCCGACGGAAGAGCGGGAAGCGCCGGAAGGGCGGGGAGGGACGGCAGGTCAGGGAGACCGGCGAGTGCGGGCAGGTCGGGGAGGCCTGGCAGGTCGGAGAGTACGGGCACGTCGCGGAGGCCTGGCAGCTCGGTGAGGCCGGAGACGTCGTAAAGCTCAGCGCCGTCGGAAAGTTCGGGGAGGTCGGGGAGATCGGGCAGGTCCGAGCTGATCGGCAGCCTCGGCGACCGCGACGGCGGCAGGACGGGCGGCGGCACCTGCACCGAGGCCCGCTCCAGCTCATCGTCCATGCCCGAGCCCATGCTCGAGCCCGCGGTCGAGGTCGAGGTCGAGGTCGCAACCACGACCACGGCGCGATCACCGACCGGCGAACCCGAAGTCGCGCTCGTGACCTGGGCGGTCACCGCGACCGGTGCGGACGGGCCCTCCGCCGCATGCGCCTGTTCCCCACAGAGGAGCCCGAGCGTAAACAACCCGCCCACCAGGAGCACCAGTTGAAGCACACGCCGCCGCATCGCGCCGCGCAGGACGCGCGGAGCGGCGACAGGCAGGGCGGTGGGCCAGGTCAAGAGGGGAGCTTCCTCCCGTGCGGCGGCGACGTGCCCCGATCCTTGCATGTACGCCCCGCGTTGCGTCAGGCGGTGTCCGGCACGGGCAGCGGACGCTTCTCGATCGCCGCCGCCATCACCTCCGGGAACAGATCCGGGGTGCAGGCGAACGCCGGTGCGCCCAGCGCCGCGAGCGCGGCCGCGTGCTCCCGGTCGTAGGCGGGCGCCCCCTCGTCCGACAGCGCGAGCAGCGCGACGAACTGCACGCCCGACGCCTTCATCGCCGCGACCCGTTTGAGCATCTCGTCCCGTATGCCTCCCTCGTACAGGTCGCTGATGAGCACCACCACCGTCTCGGCGGGCCGGGTGATCCGCGACTGGCAGTACGCGAGCGCCCGGTTGATGTCCGTACCGCCGCCGAGCCGGGTGCCGAACAGGACGTCCACCGGGTCGTCGAGCCGGTCGGTGAGATCGGCGACCGCCGTGTCGAAGACGACGAGCCGGGTGCTGATCGGCCGCATCGACGCCAGCACCGCCCCGAAGACCGACGCGTACACCACCGACGACGCCATCGACCCCGACTGGTCGATGCAGAGGATCACCTCCTTCTTCACGGACCGCGACGCCCGCCCGTACCCGACGAGCCGCTCCGGCACGACCGTCCCGTACTCGGGCAGGTAGTGCTTGAGGTTGGCGGCGATCGTGCGGTTCCAGTCGATGTCCTGGTGACGCGGGCGGTTGACGCGCGTGCCGCGGTCGAGGGCGCCGGTGAGAACGGCCCGGGTGCGGGTCGCGAGCCGCTTCTCCAGGTCCTCGACGACCTTGCGGACCACGACGCGTGCCGTCTCCTTCGTCGTCTCCGGCATCGCCTTGTGGAGCGAGAGCAGCGTGCCGACGAGATGCACGTCGGCCTCCACCGCCTCCAGCATCTCCGGCTCCAGCAGCAGCGCGGACAGCCCGAGCCGTTCGATGGCGTCGCGCTGCATGACCTGCACGACGGAGGAGGGGAAGTAGGTGCGGATGTCCCCGAGCCAGCGGGCCACGGACGGCGCCGACGCCCCCAGCCCCGCCGAGCGGTCGCGTCCCGTCCGCGCCGCGCCCTCCTTCCCGTAGAGCGCGGTGAGCGCCCCGTCCATCGCGGCGTCCCGGCCGGAGAGCCCGTGGCCGGTTCCGTCGGCCGTGTCGCCCCCGAGCACCAGCCGCCAGCGCCGGAGCCGCTCCTGCCCGGCCTCGCTCGTCGCGGCCTCGGTCGACGCCGCGTCGGTCGTCGCGGCCTCGGTCGACGCCGCGTCGGTCGTCGTCATGTGCCTACCTCCGCAAACTTGTCGTCGTCGGCGGTGCCGGGATCCAGACCCAGCAGCAGCCGCACCACCGGCAGGACGGCGTCCGCGCGCCCCGCGTCGAGTCCGGCCGCGAACCCGGGTGTCCCGGAGTCCGCGCCCGGCCGGCCGCCCCGCGCCCCCGGACCGCGCCGGACCAGCTCGCCGAGCGTTCTGCGCACCCCCGCCTCGTACACCGAGAACGTCCGCCGCAGCAACGGCATGACGTCCGTGAACGCCTCCGCCGGCACCGCCGTGAGCCATCCGTCGACCAGCCCGAGCAGCCGTTCGTCGTGCACGAGGAGCTGTCCGCCCCCGGCGCCGCCTCCGACGAAGCCCTCGATCCAGGCGGCCGCGTCCGACGGCGGTGTCCCCGGCGACAGGGCGAGCCCCATGAGCCGCGCCGCCTCGTCCTGGTCCAGCTCCCCCTCGTCCAGCCGGAGCCGCACGGCACGCCCCCGGATCACACCCGGCACGCTGTCCCGCCCGGAGAGCACCCGCAGCACACTCCGCCAGCGCTCCCGCAGACCGCCCACCTGGCCCGCCCGACCCGTTCGTCCCGCCCGGACGGCCGTCTCAGCCCCGTCGGCCCGCTCCGGGGGCTCCGCCGTCTCCTCCAGCATCCCCACCGCGCCGTGCACCGCGTCCACATGGCGCCGCATCTCGTCCGCCGCGTCGGCGTCCAGCGAGGCGCAGGCCGGGGGGAGGCCGACGAAGACCCGTTCGGCGAGTCCCGCCGCCACTTCGGCCAGCGCTCCGGTGTCGGTGCCGCGTACGTCGCCGTAGCGGAGTGAACGGACGAGCGCGGGCAGGGCCTGGGCCAGGTGACCGACGTCCGTGTCGAGCGCCGCCCGGTCGGCGAGGATCCGCATCACCGTCGGAAGCGCGTCCGGCAGCCCGGCCAGAAGGCAGCGCTCGGCCAGCCCGGTCACCTCGGCGAGGCCGCGCGCGGCCTCCGCGTCCGCCTCCGCCTTGGCGGTGGCCGCGGCGAGCACGGTCGTCCCCCAGATCCCGGCCTCGGCGGTCCGCACCGACAGTTCCGGCTCCCACCGCAGCCGCCATGTCTCCCGGAACGTGCCCGTGCTGCCGGGCGAGGCGGCCGGCTCGCCCCACCGGACGCGCAGCAGCCGCAGCCGGTGCAGGAGCCTGCTGCGCCCGGCGTCGTTCTCCTTGCGCAGATCGAGCGCCAACTCGCGTTCCTCCGCCTCCGGTTTGAGCCGCAGCCGGCGCTGAAGCCGGTCGAGGTCGCGCTGCAACGGCACGGCGGGCGCACCGGCCGGCACCTCACCCAGCACGTCCCCGACCACCAGCCGGTCGCGCACCAGGGCCAGCGGAACGTCCGAACCCTCGCACAGCACCGCGCGCACGGCGTCGGTGGTCTCGCTGAGACCCGGCAGCGGCCGGCCGCGCACCGCGGCGAGCGTCTCGGCCAGCCGGACCGCCTCGATGACGTGCGCCGAGGACACGATCCGGTCCTCCGCACGCAGCAGCACCGCCACCTTCGTCAGCCAGCGCTCGACCGGCCGGTCCGGCGCGCCGAAGAGGTGGGCGTACCAGCCCGGCGAGTCGATGCCCGCGCCGTAGCCCCCGGCCCGGGCGAGCCTGCGGTGCGTCCACGGCACCCAGGTCAGGTCGGCCCTGACCTTGGGCAGCCCCTTGAGCAGCGCGCGGTCGGCGGCGACGGCTGCCTTCCGGCGCAGTGCGGGCACATGCCACGCCCCGCACACCACGGCCACCGCGTCCGACCCGAACTCCCGCTGCGCCACTCGCACTTGGATGCGCATGTACGCCTCACGCACGAGGTCCCGGTCGCCGACCTCCCCCCTCGCGTCGGTGTCGCACGCCTCCCTCAGCGCCCCCATGGCCTCCTCGATCGCGGCGAACGGCGCGAACGGATCATTCGATCCCGCCGACCGATGCTCGACGACGTCCTCCCACCAGCCCTCGGCGTCGTCATACCCGGCGACCGCGGCCAGCGCCCCGAGTGGATCCCCCCGCACCCCGTTCCCGACGCCCCCCTTCGCGTACTCCTGCTCCTTCCCGCCCCCCTCCTCGTGCTCCTTCTCCCTCTCGTGCTCGTTCGCGCGCCCGCTCTCGGTTTCCTCTCTCCCCCAGGCCAGGGTGTGGGTGGCCGGGAGGTCGATGAAGCGGGCCGGGACCCCGTGTTCCAGGGACCAGCGGAGCGCGACCCACTCGGGGGAGAACTCGGCGAGCGGCCAGAAGGCCGAACGGCCGGGCTCGTCGACGGCGTGGGCGAGCAGCGCGACCGGCGGTCGCATGTCCTCGTCGGCGGCCAGCGGGATCAGCGCGTCGGCCTCGGGCGGCCCCTCGATCAGTACGGTCCGTGGCCGGGCGGCATCCAGCGCCGCCCGTACCGCCCGCGCCGACCCCGGCCCGTGGTGACGCACCCCGAGCAGCAACGGCCACTCCGCCCCCGCGTCCCGGCCACCGCCCTCCTCGACGCCTGTCATCCCGTCCACCCGCGCCTGCGGGGCCACCTCGTGTCGTCGTCCACAGCCACCCTCCACGCTCCGCGGGCCCGCGCCCGCATCCCCTGGTTGCCGTTGGTTCCGCTGCTCCCGTTCACGCGCTCACCTCCCGGCAGGCCCGGTAGAAGTCCGTCCAGCCGGCCCGTTCACGGACGACCGCCTCCAGGTACTCCTGCCAGACGACCCGGTCGGCCGCCGGGTCGCGGACGACGGCGCCGAGGATGCCCGCGGCCACGTCCCCCGCCCGCAGCACACCGTCACCGAAGTGCGCGGCCAGTGCGAGCCCACCGGTGACGACGGAGATGGCCTCGGCGGTGGACAGCGTGCCGCTCGGCGACTTCACCTTGGTACGGCCGTCGGAGGTGACGCCTGCGCGCAGTTCCCGGAAGACCGTCACCACCCGGCGGATCTCGTCGATGCCGTCGGGTGCGGCCGGCAGGTCGAGGGAGCGCCCGATCTGGCCGACGCGCCGGGCGACGATGCCGACCTCGGCCTCGACGCTCTCCGGCAACGGCAGCACCACGGTGTTGAAGCGGCGGCGCAGGGCGCTGGACAGCTCGTTGACCCCGCGGTCGCGGTCGTTGGCCGTGGCGATGAGACTGAATCCGCGGACCGCCTGCACCTCCTGCCCCAGCTCCGGAATCGGCAGTGTCTTCTCCGACAGGATGGTGATGAGGGCGTCCTGCACGTCGGCCGGAATACGGGTCAGTTCCTCCACCCGTACCGTCGCCCCCTCCGCCATGGCCCGCATGACGGGGCTGGGCACCAGCGCGTCCCTGCTCGGCCCGTTCGCGAGCAGCTGCGCGTAGTTCCAGCCGTAACGGATCGCCTCCTCCGGTGTGCCCGCGGTGCCCTGCACCAGCAGCGTCGAGTCACCGCTGACGGCCGCAGCCAGGTGCTCGGAGACCCAGGTCTTGGCGGTGCCCGGGACGCCGAGCAGGAGCAGGGCGCGGTCGGTGGCGAGGGTGGACACGGCGACCTCGACGATGCGGCGCGGGCCCACGTACTTCGGCGAGATCGCCGTGCCGTCCGGCAGGACGCCGCCGAGAAGATAGGTGGCGACGGCCCACGGTGACAGCTTCCAGCGGGCCGGGCGCGGGCGGTCGTCCTGCGCGGCCAGCGCGGCGAGTTCGTCGGCGAAGGCATCCTCGGCGTGCGGGCGCAACGCCTCCGCCGACGCCTTCCCACTCGGTTGCGCGGACGTTGGTTCTACGGACACGGACATGGCTGAGGCCCCCTCCAGCTCGGCCGGTTCGGCATCTGGTGTCCACCGTGCACCACCCCACTGACAATGCGATCCGACCTGCGGAAACGTCCTCGCGACCGGAGACGCCGGACCGATTGTCAGTGGGAGGATCTACCTTCGATGACATGACTCAGCAGGGGGTGCGCTGGACCGCGGACCAGGTGCTGGCACTGGCGCCTGACTCCACGTCGCGCAAAGCGGGAAGCAAACTCGGCACGGCCGATCCGTGGTCCGGGACGGGCAGTTCGCCGGAGGGGGCGGTGTGGGGTCTGTGCGAGGGCAGCGGAAGCCTGCCGTACCGGACGGTCGTCGACACCGCCGGCGGAACCGGTCCGGCGTACAGGTGCACCTGTCCGAGCCGCAGGTTCCCGTGCAAGCACGCGCTCGGGCTGCTGCTGCTCTGGTCCGGCGGCGAGGGGGCGATGCCGGCGGGGCGGGCGCCGGACTGGGCCGAGCAGTGGATCGCGGGGCGCAGGCGTACGCAGGAGGAACGGGAGGCGGGCCCCGCGGGTTCCGTGGGCGGCCCCGCCGATCCGGAGGGGGCGCGCCGCCGGGCGGAGCGGCGCGCAGAGCGGATCACCTCGGGGGCGACGGAACTGGAGGAGCGGCTCACCGATCTGCTGCGCTCCGGCCTGGCCACGGCCGAGCAGTCGGGGTACGGGCTGTGGGAGGAGACGGCGGCCCGCATGGTCGACGCGCAGGCGCCCGGACTGGCCGCACGGGTGAGGGAGTTGGGCTCGGTTCCGGCGTCGGGACCGGACTGGCCGGTGCGGCTGCTGGAGGAGTGCGCGCTGCTCCACCTGCTCGACCAGGGCTGGCTGCACCGCGAGCTGCTGCCGGACGCCCTGGCGGTGACGGTCCGAGCCCGCGTGGGTCTCCCCTCCTCGCCGGTGGGTCCGCCGGTCCGGGACCACTGGCTGGTGCTCGCCCAGTACGACAGGCAGGACCCGAAACTGACGACCCGCCGCATCTGGCTGTACGGCACCACCTCGGGCCGGACCGCACTCCTCCTCTCCTACGGCGCCGCGGGACGCGCACCGGAAATCACGCTGCCCGTCGGCCTCGTCCTGGACGCCGAACTGTCCGCGTACGCGGGCGCCGGACAGCAACGGGCGGCACTCGGCGAGCAGTTCGCCCCGCCTGCCCCCACCGGAACCCGGCCTCCGGGCACGACCACGACCGAGGCGACCGCCCGCTACGGCGAGATCCTGCGCCACGACCCCTGGCAGGACTCCGTACCCGTGACACTGAACGCCGTCATACCGACCCCGGACGGCGACTCCTGGCAACTGGCGGACGCCGAAGGCGACACGGCCCTGCCGCTCACCCCCGCGGCGCTCTCCCGCCCCGGCCTGTGGCGCCTGGTCGCGCTCTCGGGCGGTGCCCCCGTCAGAGTCTTCGGCGAGTGCGGCCACCGCGGCTTCACCCCGCTGACGGCCTGGCCGACGGGCGAGGGAGAGGCGGTCCGCCTGTGCTGAACGACCCTGCGGCAGCGACAGCGAGCAACAGCGAGCACAACAGCCGCGACCGCGGCCCCACCGACGACCACGACCTCGCCGGCGATCAGAACCCCACCTGCGACTGCCCACCGACGGCTACGGCCGCCGCGACGGCACAGAAGGGAGCCTCATGAACGCCACCTCACCCGTCCCCCCGCCGCCGGCCTGGGAGGAACTGGTCAGCACGGCCCTCCTCGGCACGGACCGCCGGACGCCTGCGGGAGCGGCCCCCGGTTGGACCGCGCCGAGCGCCCTGTTGGACGCGGCGGCCGCGGAGACCGTGCGCCGACGGGCCGGTCTGCGCCCGGGCCCGGCGGCCCCCCTCCTCGAGCCGGCCGCCGAGGACCCCCGCCCGGCGCTGCCGATCGCGGCGGCCCGGCGACTGAGCCTCCTCCTGGCCGACCGCCCCGGAGGCGGGGCAGGCGGCCGCAGAGGCACGGCCCCGGACCTCATGGAGCTGCTGCCGCAGTGGCTGACGGCGGTGAACGCCCGGGGGTTCGCCGCGCCTCCCGAGTCCCTCCCCGCGCTGCTCGACGCGGCACGCGGGCGTACGGATCTGCGCCTGGCGGCGCTGGAGTTCGCCGGACCGCGCGCCCTGTGGCTGGCCCGGCTGAACCCCGACTGGCGGTTCGCCCTGCGCGCGACACCCGGCGGCGGCACCGCGCTGCCGGGCCCCGCGGAGCGGCAGCGCGTGGAAACGCTCTGGCAGGAGGGCCTGTTCGCCGAGCGGGTCACCCTCCTGACGTCGATCCGCTTCCGCGATCCCGACGCGGCCCGTGAGCTGCTGTCCGCGACCTGGTCGACGGAGCGCGCCGAGGACCGGCTGATGTTCCTCGACTCGCTGCGCACGGGCCTCGGCGCACGGGACGAGCCCTTCCTGGAGCAGGCGCTTGCGGACCGGAGCCGCAATGTGCGGGCCACCGCCGCGGAGTTGCTCTCGGCACTGCCGGGTTCGGCGCTCGCCGCACGGATGGCGGTCCGGGCCGGCACCTGCGTGGCCGTCGACCACACCGGGGACACGCCGACGCTTGTGGTGGAGGCTCCGCACGAGTGCGACGCGGCCATGGAACGCGACGGAGTGTCGGCCAAGGCGCCGCCCGGCCGGGGCGAACGGTCCTGGTGGTTCGGTCAGCTGGTGGAGGCGGCCCCGCTCGCCACCTGGCAGGTGCGACTGGGCGGCCGTACTCCGGAACAGATAGTGGCGTTGCCGGTGGCCGACGACTGGCTGGGCGAACTGCACGCGGCGTGGTGCCGGGCCGCCGTACGGCAGCGCGACGCCGACTGGTCGCGGGCGCTGCTCGGGGCGCCGTCCTCGCCCGGCGCGGGCGGGCCGGGCGCGGTCTCCCTCGCCGAACGGGCCAAGCTGCTGGGCACGCTTCCGGTGGCCGAACGCGCCGGGTGGGTCGCCGGTTTCATCGCGGCCCACGGGCTCTCCGAGGCCTTCCAGCTACTCGGCGTCTGCGCCGTTCCGTGGGCCACCCCGCTCGGCCGTTCCGTCGTCGACGCGCTCAACATCGCCCGGGACGCGGGCAGTTACCCCTGGAGCTTCAGCGGCGTGATGGGCCTGGCCGAACGCTGTCTCGACCCCGCGGAGGCAACCCGGCTCGACGCCCTCCTGGCCGTCCCGGACGAACGGGAGGACGCCTCACCGGGCGCGGGCGGGTACTGGGCGGAGGCGTTCCAGCGCCTGGGAAGGACGCTGCGGCTGCGGGCGGTGATGGCAGAGGAACTCGAGCTGCCCCAGGGACGGCGCCGGGGAAGCTCCGGCCAGCACCCTCCAGCCCGTCCGGGGATGCCCCCGCTGGGGGAGTTCGAGGAAGGGGCCCCTTGATGGCCGAACGGGGCCCGGGTGGGCAGCGCCCCCAGTGGAGGCCACCCGAGCCTCCCGCACGACAACCGGTTCAACCGCCGGAGGCAGTCGGCTGGCGCACGTTCGCCCGGACCCAGTCCACGATCGAAGCGGTGGTCGCCCCCGGCGTGAAGATCTCCGCGACGCCCTTCTCCTTCAACGGCGCGATGTCCGCCTCCGGGATGATGCCCCCACCGAAGACCAGGATGTCCGCCGCGTCCCGCTCCTTCAGCAGCTCGATCACCGCGGCGAAGAGCGTGTTGTGGGCCCCGGACAGGATGGAAAGACCGATCGCGTCGGCGTCCTCCTGGATCGCGGTGCCGACGATCTGCTCGGGCGTCTGGTGGAGCCCGGTGTAGATGACTTCCATGCCGGCGTCGCGCAGTGCCCGCGCGATCACCTTGGCTCCGCGATCGTGACCGTCGAGCCCCGGCTTGGCCACCACCACGCGGATCGGACCGGCTGCCACACCCATCACTGCCTCCATGAAGCGACTACGTCCATCCTCAATGGCACGGACACCCCGTGCCAGACCGCCCGGGGAAGTGAACGAACGTTATCGCCACCATCCCGCAACCGGCAGTTTCGCGGTGTGGACCGAGGGGGAAATCACACGAAGGGACACGTTCACCGCGCACCGCTCCCCCTCGCCACGGGGGAACAGTCGCACCGGGAGCCGCACGAGGTCGCCGTACCGTCGCGCCACAGGCCGCTGGCGTGGCGGTACGGCGCATCGGAAGGCACGATGGGCATGTAGGACAGGTAAGGCACGACAGCGGGAGCCTCGTCGCCACACCGGCGGGAATCCTTGCCGTCAGCGGTGTAACGGGTGTCACACAAGCCGTACACACCCCGCACTCCGGCCGCACCCGCCCCACTCCCTGCCGTGCCCGATCGACCTCCTCCACCGCGACTTCCACGAGGGCACACGGGGGGACAGAGACGTCCTCAGCGTGCCGACAGGAGGTCGGCCATGATGGTCACCCGGGCACTTCAGCCCTTCCTTCCGTTGTGTCAGCGACTGTTGCCGGACATGCGGACCCTTCCGGGCATCCTGAACCTCTCAAGCCTCCCGAGCCTGCCGAACCTCCCAGGCCTCCCCCGCCTTCCCGGGCTTCCCGGGCTTCCCGGGCTTCCGAGCAGACTGGCCGGACTCTCCCTGACGCTCCTCAAGGCGACCGCGCTGGACCTCGCGATCCTCGCCGGACATCTGCTCCTCTACCCCTCCGGCATCGCCCAGGAGCGCCGCGCCGCGGTCCGCCCGGCGCTGCCCGGGGCGGCCACCGCCGAGGACCCGCCCCAGCTGCCGACCCAGGCCCCGCCCCCGGTCGTCCTGCTCCACGGGTTCATCGACAACCGTTCCGTTTTCGTCCTGCTGCGCCGGAGCCTGGCCCAGCACGGCAGGCACCGGATGGAGTCGCTCAACTACTCACCGCTGACCTGCGACATCCGCACGGCCGCGGAACTGCTCGGCCGGCACATAGAGGAGATCTGTGAGCGCACCGGCAGCCCGCAGGTCGACGTGGTCGGACACAGCCTGGGCGGCCTCATCGCCCGCTACTACGTGCAGCGGCTGGGCGGCGACGGCCGCGTCCGGATACTCGTCACGCTCGGCACCCCGCACTCCGGCACGCGGGTGGCCCCGCTCGCGAACGCGCACCCGATCGTGCGCCAGATGCGCCCCGGCTCCGAGGTGATCGAGGAGCTCTCCAGGCCGGCGCCGGGCTGCCGTACGCAATTCGTCAGCTTCTGGAGCGACCTCGACCACCTCATGGACCCGCTCGAGAGCGCCTGCGTCGACCATCCCGACCTGTCGGCGCAGAACGTCCGGGTGACCGGGATCGGCCACCTCGCCCTGCCCGTGCACCCGGCCGTCGCCACCGGCATCCGGCAGGCCCTCGACACTGCCCACCCGGACGCACCCTCCGACGCACGGGCCGGCACCCGCCCGGGCAGCCCCCGTACCGGCACTCAGACCGACGGCCTGACCGTCGCCTGACCGTCGGCGTCACCGTCGGCTTCACCGTGGCCTGACCGACCGTCGCCTGACCGTCGGCCCGACCGCGCCCCCGACAGGGCCTCGACAGGCGTCCGACGACTCACGGACGGCCGGTCGACAGCCGCTCGAAATGGAACGCTATTCGAACGTAAGGCCAAACCCGCGCCCGCCGTCCCCCGAAACACGGCCGAATGCCCCTTTCCCCCAGGCATGAAACCTGCAGAAGATTGTCGTGCCCGCGTACTGCCGGGTACAGTCGCCGCACTGCTCTGGCAGCCCCTGTTGTCGGCGAAAGAGAAGTTGGTGAACGACCGTCACCCGTCGGGGATCATGACCACCCCGACCCCGGCTTCCGACGCCGCTTCGGCGCACTACACGTCGTACGGGACCCAGGAAGCCTCGTGCGACGGCTTCACCACGTACCACGGGTACGAGACCGGCGCGTTCGACGCGGTCGCGCACACCACCGGGCACTTCACGCCGGCCGACCCGCTCTTCGGTGAACTCCCGGGCGACGGCACGGCCCTCGCCGCCGGCACGTACGACACCACCCAGTGGGACGCCGACGGTCACCAGACGCAGGACACCGGCAGTCACCAGACTTTGAATTACGACGGGTACGCGGCCCAGCACCACGCCGCCGCCTACGACACGGGCGCGTACGACGCCTCCGCCTGGTCGGCCGATCACCACCAGCAGCTGTCCGTCGTCCCGCAGCAGGGGACGGCACCGGATGCCAGCGGCCAGTGGGACGCGAGCGCCTGGCTGCAGCCCGACCAGTCCGCGAGCCCCGCCGACCGGACCCAGCAGTGGGAATGGGGCACGCAGGCCTTCGACACCGGCGCGTACGACGCCACGCAGTGGAACTCCGACGGCGGCGAGGCCACCCGGCAGACCGCCGAAGAGTACGAGCAGCAGGCCGAGGTCCCGTTCGACCAGCAGGCCACCGCCACCTTCGAGCAGGTCGGGTACGACGAACACGCCCCCGCCGAGGGTGAGTTGCCCGACGACGCCCCGTTGCCCCTCCTGGACGACCAGGAGGAGACCGCGCCGGCCCCGGCCTTCGCCCCGGGTGGGCGGGCGGCCGCCCGCAACGCCAACCGTTCCCGGCGCCGGATCCCCGCGAAGCGCTCCGCCCTGCTGACGGTGGCCGTGCCCTCGGCCTGTGTGATGGGGGTCGCGGGCATCGCCGCAGCCTCGGTCGGCACGCTGACCGGCGGCGACGACAAGGACACGACGGCGTCCGCCTCGGACGCGCAGGCCGTGAAACCGTCCGCCGCCAACAACAAGCTGGACGCCCAGCTCGAGACCCTCAGCGCCGGCGCCGACGACTTCGCCGACCGGGCCAGCCGCACGCAGGAACGTATCGACCTCAAGACGCAGCAGGAGGCCGAGCAGAAGAAGGCGGCGGCCGAGGCGGCCCGCAAGGAGCGGCTGCGCCCCAAGTACGCACTGCCGGTCGCGCAGCGCGGCCTCAGCGCCTACTTCGGCCAGGCCGGCATCAACTGGATGTCCCAGCACACCGGTATCGACTTCCCGGTGTCCTACGGCACGACCGTGATGTCGGCGACCGACGGCACCGTACGGACGCAGTGGAACAGCGCCTACGGAAACATGCTGATCATCACCGCGAAGGACGGCACGGAGACCTGGTACTGCCACCTCTCCAGCTACCGGGTGTCCTCCGGTACGACCGTCAAGGCAGGCGACCCGGTCGCGTACTCCGGGAATTCCGGCAACTCCACCGGTCCGCACCTGCACTTCGAGGTCCGGCCCGCGGGAGGCTCCGCGATCGACCCGCTGCCGTGGCTGCGCAGTCACGGGCTCAACCCGACGTAAGGCCCACGTCACGTAAGCCGGCGTAAGCGCTCGTCGCGCCCCGAGCCCCCGCTGTCGCAGCGGGGGCTCACTCGTGCGTCAGAGCTTCTCGACCGGCGCGTACCGCAGCAGCAGCCGCTTCGGTTTGACGTCGCCGAAGTCGACCGTGGCCTCCGCGTTCGCGCCCGTGCCCTTCACGCCGACGACCGTGCCGAGCCCGAACTGGTCATGGGTGACCCGGTCCCCGACGGCCAGCGCGACCACCGGTTTCTCGGCGCTGCGGCGTGTCGCGAAGCCGGAGGCGCCCGCGGCCGAGGACCGCGAGCGGGACGAGGACAGCGAGGCCGCCACACCGGAGACGGGCCCGGAGGACGCGGGCGCGGTCGCCCCCGTCCGCTTCCAGTCCACGTACGTCGGCGGGATCTCCTCCAGGAACCGGGAGGGCGGGTTGTAGGAAGGCTGCCCCCACGCGCTGCGCAGCGCGGACCGCGTCAGGTAGAGCCGCTCCCGCGCGCGTGTGATGCCGACGTAGGCCAGGCGGCGCTCCTCCTCGAGTTCCTTGGTCTGGCCGAGGGCGCGCATGTGCGGGAAGACGCCGTCCTCCATGCCGGTGAGGAAGACGACCGGGAACTCGAGGCCCTTGGCGGTGTGCAGGGTCATCAGGGTGATGACTCCCGAACCGTCCTCCTCGTCGGGGATCTGGTCGGAGTCGGCTACCAGGGCGACCCGCTCCAGGAAGGCGGAGAGCCCGACCGGCGCCGTGGCCTCGCCCTCCGCCTCGCCGGTCTCCTGCTCGAACTCCAGGGCCACGGCGGCGAGTTCCTGGAGGTTCTCGATACGGGTCTCGTCCTGAGGGTCGGTGGAGGCCTGCAACTCGGCGAGGTAGCCGGTGCGCTCGAGCACCGCCTCCAGGACCGTCGCCGGAGCGGCTCCCGACTCGACGATCGTGCGGAGCTCCTCCATCAGCGCGTTGAACCGCTTCACGGCGTTCGTCGACCGTGAGGCCATGCCGTAGGCCTCGTCGACCCGCTTCAGGGCCTGCGGGAAGCTGATCTTCTCCCGCTGGGAGAGGGCGTCGATCATCGCCTCGGCGCGGTCGCCGATGCCCCGCTTGGGCACGTTGAGGATCCGGCGCAGTGGCACCGAGTCCTCCGGGTTGGCCAGCACGCGCAGGTAGGCCAGGACGTCCCGGACCTCCTTGCGCTCGTAGAAGCGGACCCCGCCGACGACCTTGTAGGGCAGTCCGACGCGGATGAAGATCTCTTCGAAGACACGGGACTGGGCGTTGGTGCGGTAGAAGACGGCGACGTCGCCCGCCTTCGCGTCGCCCGCGTCCGTCAGCCGGTCTATCTCGTCGGCGACGAACTGCGCCTCGTCGTGCTCGGTGTCGGCGACGTAGCCGGTGATGCGCGCGCCCGCGCCCGCGTTGGTCCACAGGTTCTTGGGGCGGCGGGACTCGTTGCGCTCGATGACCGCGTTGGCGGCGGACAGGATCGTCTGCGTGGAGCGGTAGTTCTGCTCCAGCAGGATCGTCGTCGCGTCCGGGTAGTCCTCCTCGAACTGGAGGATGTTGCGGATCGTCGCGCCCCGGAAGGCGTAGATCGACTGGTCGGCGTCACCGACGACGCAGAGCTCGGCCGGCGGCACGTCGTACTCGCCCGAGGGTACGTCGACGGGGTGCTCGGAGCTGCCGACCAGCTCGCGCACGAGGGCGTACTGGGCGTGGTTGGTGTCCTGGTACTCGTCGACCAGGACATGGCGGAACCGGCGGCGGTAGTGCTCGGCGACGTCGGGGAAGGCGCGCAGCAGGTTGACCGTGGTCATGATCAGGTCGTCGAAGTCGAGGGCGTTCGCCTCCCGCAGCCGCGACTGGTACATCGCGTAGGCCTGGGCGAGGGTCTTCTCGAAACCGTCGGTGGCCTGCGCGGCGAAGTCCTCCTCGTCGATCAGCTCGTTCTTCAGGTTGCTGATCTTGGCGCTGAAGGACTTGGGCGGGTAGCGCTTGGGGTCGAGATCCAGGTCGCGGCAGACCAGGGCCATGAGGCGCTTGGAGTCGGCGGCGTCGTAGATCGAGAAGGACGACGTGAAGCCGAGCCTCTTGCTCTCGCGGCGCAGGATGCGCACGCACGCGCTGTGGAAGGTCATCACCCACATCGCGTTCGCGCGCGGGCCGACGAGCTGCTCGACGCGTTCCTTCATCTCGCCCGCGGCCTTGTTGGTGAAGGTGATCGCGAGGATCTGCCCCGGGTGCACGTGCCGCTCGGCGAGGAGGTGGGCGATGCGGTGGGTGAGCACGCGCGTCTTGCCGGAGCCGGCGCCGGCCACGATGAGCAGCGGGGTGCCCGCGTGGGCGACGGCCGCGCGCTGGTTGTCGTTCAGCCCCTCCAGGAGTGCGGCCGCGTCCAGGACGGGGCGCGGGGCGCCGTCGCGGTAGTGGGTGTCCCGGTCCGGAGGCATGTCGAACTTCCCGCCGAACAGATCGTCCGGAACCGACTCCGGTCCGTGATCGTCCTCGGGCGGTGGCGGGGGTTCCTCCTCATGGGCGCGGGGGCCCTGGAGGTTCGCCAGGAAGCTGTCGTCAAAGAGGCTGCTCATCGCCCTCCGAGTCTAGGGGGCGCCACTGACAACCGGCCGCCGTCCCGGAACATCTCCCGCCCTCACCCTCCGGGAGACCCTTGTCACCATCCGCGACCAGTACGCCCGCGACGCGGAAACCTGGTCTTAGGTCACGAAAATGTATCGGGCATATCGCCCAGCAACCTTCACACGGGCCACACGAGTTGGCTACCGTGCCGAACAGGTCGTACGCCCCCCGACCGGCGAACCCCGCCGGCCCGTACGGCCTCCGCCGAGTCCGCCGCGTCCGCTCACGCCGGCCGGAACCGGGAACCCACCGAAACCCGGGGTGAATCGGCCCAACGCTCCTCCGGGGGCGGGCCGTAGGGCAACCCTTCCGATGTACCTGCCCGCGCCCTCCCCCAGCGCCCGAGCGGCCGGGGAGGGACCCCACCGCGTACCCGGTAGGCGGAGCGTTGGAAGGAGTCGCCTCCCTTGGCGTCGCAGCACCGCAAGCCGCGTTCCGCGGGCACGCGCGTGGCGGGCATACGCACCCCCGCCCTCGCCACCGCCGCCTTCACGTCCGTGGCCCTGCTCTCCCAGACGGCGAACGCCGCTGCGTCGGACGACGGCAGGCCGAGCCTGGAGGAGGTCGAGAAGAAGGTCGGCGACCTCTACCGTCAGGCGGAGTCGGCGACGGAGAAGTACAACGCAGCCAAGGAGAAGACGGCCAAGCAGCGCAAGCAGGCCGGCAGCCTCCTCGACGATGTCGCGCAGCGCACCCAGAAGCTCAACGAGGCGCGGGAGAATTCGGGTTCCCACGCCACGGCCCAGTACCGCACCGGCGCCTCCGCGCCCGACACGGCGGCCTTCCTGCTCGCGGACACCCCGCAGGACCACTTCGACCGGAACCAGCTGATGAGCCGGCTGACCGATCGCCAGAACGGCGCGGTCGACAGCTACGTCACCGAGCAGTCCGCGACGGCGAAACAGCGCCAGGAGGCCACCGAGAGCCTCGCGGGGCTCACCGACTCGCAGAACGGCCTCAGAACGGCCAAGGCCAGCGTCCAGAAGAAGCTCGGCGACGCGCGCGAGCTGCTGTCCCGGCTGACGGCCCAGGAGAAGGCACGCCTCGCGGCGATCGAGAAGCAGCGCCAGGAGGAGGCCGCGCGCCAGGCGGCGGAGCTCGCCCGGCAGCATGCGGCGGCGCGGGCCGCGGCCCAGCAGGAGAGCGGCGGCATCTCGGCGGTCACGGGGTCGAGCATGGGGTCGGTCACGGCGCCGAGCTTGGCGTCGGTCACGGGGTCGAGCACGGGGTCGGTCACGGCGCCGAGCATGGCGTCGGTCACGAGGTCGAGCATGGCGTCGGTCACGGCGCCGAGCATGGCGTCGGTCACGGCGCCGAGCATGGCGTCGGTCACGGCGCCGAGCATGGCGTCGGTCACGGGGTCGGGCACGGGGTCGAGCTTGGCGTCGGTCACGGGGTCGGGCACGGGGTCGAGCTTGGCGTCGGTCACGGGGTCGGGCATGGGGTCGGCATCGACCGGCACCTCCTCCGGGGACCTCTCGTACGCCACGAAGGCCGAGAAGGCGCTGGCCTTCGCCCGCGCGCAGATCGGCAAGCCGTACGTCTGGGGTGCGATGGGACCCGACTCCTACGACTGTTCGGGCCTCACCCAGGCCGCCTGGAAAGCCGCCGGCGTCACCCTCCCGCGCACCTCCTACGACCAGGTGAACGCGGGCACCACGGTCTCCCTCGCCGACGCCCGGCCCGGCGACCTGGTCTTCTTCTACGCCGACTTCAGCCACGTCGGCGTCTACATCGGCAACGGCATGATGATCCACGCCCCGAAGCCGGGCGCGTACGTCCGCGAGGAGTCGGTCCTGTACGACGGCGAGTCAGGCATCCACAGCGTGCTACGCCCGGCCTGAGGACACTGTAGGTCCGCATGTGAGTTGGCCTTTGTCCATCGACCTGTCCGAGGCTTGTCCGGTTGGACATGGCGATGAGAAGTCCACGGAGCCGGATTACGACCTCCTCCCCGACGACCCCGAGGACCCCACGAGCGACGCGAACTGGGAAGGGCGTAGATCTTCTGGAGGGAAGGGCTGAGCAGGGTCGATGCTGAAACGCGCTGTGAAAGGGGACCGCCGGCGCTGAGCTCAGTGAACGCAGAACTCGTTGCCCTCCGGATCCTGCATCACGACGAAACAGGAGCCCGATTCCTCCGACTCCTCGACGCGTAGCCGGGACGCACCAGCGCTCTCCAGTCGCGCCACTTCGGCAAGGACGCGCTCCTTACGGGTTGCGAACGGGACGCCGCGCCCACCGCTCACGCCGAGGTCGAGGTGGAGCCGGTTCTTGGTGGCCTTGGGCTCGGGCACCTGCTGGAACCAGATCCGCGGTCCGACGCCCTGTGGATCGACGACGGAGTCACTGCAGTCACCCGTGCCTAGCTCCTCCTCTGGCAAGCCCTGGTCCAACCAGTACGCGCGCCAGCTGGCGAAGGGCGCTGGTGGCGGCTCGACTTCGTAGCCCAGCGCTGCGGCCCAGAACGCCGCGAGTCGCTCCGGCTCGGCACAGTCGATGGTCAGCTGGAGTTTCGGATTGCTGATCATCGGCCAACACTACCGGCTGCCTGCGGGGGCCCCGGGATCAGTACCTGGCGCGTGCCCCGCTCTCGCGGCGCACCGTGCTCCTTAGCATCGGCCGCATGCCAGGCTCCCCCGCTTCCCCGCCCGCGGCACCCTCCCTCGGCTCCGTGCTGCGCGTCTGGTGGGCACGGCGGCCGCCGGTGGCGGGGGCCGCCGTCATGGCGACCGGCATCCTGTCTATCGGACTGCACCTGACAGGAAACGAGGTCGTGTCCCGGGTCGCCCTGGCGATGACGGCCGCCGCCTGGCTGGCGCTGGCGGCGGACTTCGCGGTACGGCTGGCGCGCAGGCGCGAGCGGTGGCTGACGGAGGCGGGCACGCCGGGGGCGCTGACCGCCGTGGCGGCGACGACCGTGCTCGGCACCCGCCTCACCGCGTTCGGCCGGCACACCCTCGCCGAGGCGCTGCTGGCGCTGGCGGCGGTGCTGTGGCCCGTGCTGCTCGGAACCGTCGTTCGGCGGCTGCAGCGGGGCATGCCCGGGACGGTTTTCCTGTGCTGCGTGGCCACCCAGGGCCTCGCCGTGCAGGGAGCGGTCCTCGCCGGGGCTCAGGCGGCCGCCTGGCTCGCGCACACGGCGCTCGTGCTGTTCTGGCTCGGGCTCGGGCTCTACGGCGTCGCCCTGGCGCTCTTCGACCTGCGGCAGGTGGCCGAGGGGCGCCGGGGACCAGTGGGTGGCGGGCGGCGCGCTGGCCGTCTCGGCGCTGGCGGGGGCGCAACTCCTCGCCGCCGACGACGGGGACCTGCGCCTGTGGAACGACGACGACACCGGCGTCCTGCGCACGGTGACCGTCGGGCTCCTGGTACTCGCCCTGGCCTGGTACGCCGTCCTGCTCGTCGCCGATGCGCGGTGGCCGCGGCCGCGCTACGACATGCGCCGCTGGGCGACGGTGTTCCCGATGGGGATGACGGCCGTGGCGACCCTGTCCGTCGCCGGCGCCGTCGACGTGCCGTCGTTGAAGGGGCCCGGGCAGGTGCTGCTGTGGGTCGCGGTGGCGGCGTGGCTGGCCGTCGCCGCGGCGGCCGTGGCCACGGCCCCGGCGTCCGTCAGGTCCAGAGCACCGCGATGAAGATGTTCGCCACGGTCAGCAGTCCGACCAGGCCGAACAGGGGCTTCTCCACCGTCTCGTCGTCCCGCTTCACATAGACGAGGCCGAGGATCACGATCAGCAGCGCCAGCTTCACGCCGATCTTGATGTTGTTGACGGGCTGGTCGTCCGCCTGGTTGAGGCCGACCAGGATCACGCCGGTGACCAGCATCGTCGCCGCGCCGTGGAGCATGCCCGGGACGAAGCGGGCCGTGCCCCGGCCCATCGCCTTCAGCTGTGTGAGGAAGCCGCCCAGGAGCGCGGCGATGCCGATGATGTGCAGACCGACGAAAAGATGGATGAGTACGTCCATGAAACCGGATGCTAATCAGCCGTGCGGGTGCCCTCCGACACCGGCCCTCCCCTTGCGGCGGCATTTGCATATATGCGTGCCATAGCAGCCTGGCGCTCCAACGTGTCCCGAAACCGCCGTTTCGGTCAGCGCGCTGCGCGAACCCGACGGCCCGCGTCCGGATTTCCGGGCACATGTGATCACGCCGCGGTCCGCTCGTGTCACTTCCGTACTTCGCGTTACCCAACCGTCACAGCCGGGCCTAGCGTCCTGCCCCAGGTGACCGGCTCCCCACCGCCGCCCGGGCCAGGGGCGGCAGTCGGCCACCACCGCCGAGAAGGTCCGGCGGCGTCCCGCTCCCCCTGTGCGGGCCGTCGCCGGACCCGTCAGCAGCCCCCCGGGGCCGTCCGTCCGCTCCCCCGGACGGTCATCCGGTGGCTGTACGGACGGACGAGGCGGTCGTACGAAAGGACGTGCAGTCCCACGTGGCAGCGCACCGCAAGCCCCGACAGCGCTCGCTCGGCGGCCAGACGGCCCGCACGGCGTTCACCCTCGCTCTCGCGGGCGCCGCGACGGCGACGGCCTTCGACGGAACCGGACAGGCCGAGCCGAACCTGACGCCGGCCCAGGTCAAGGCGAGGGTGGCCAAGCTCTACCAGGAGGCGGAGGCGGCCACCGAGAAGTACAACGGCGCGAGGGAGAAGGCGACATCGGCCGAGCAGCGACTGGAGACCCTGCGGGACGAGGCGGCACGCAAGGAGGAGAAGCTCAACGCGGCACGGGACACGCTGGGTTCGATGGCCGCCGCACAGTACCGCAGCAGCGGCCTCGACCCTGCCGTACAGCTGGCCCTCTCCGACGACCCCGACCAGTACCTCGACGGCGCCGCCTTCGCCGAACGCGCCGGCGCCCGCCAGTCCGCCGCCGTCACCCAGGTACGCAGACAACTGCGGGAGATCGAGCAGCTGCGCGGCGCCGCACGCGTCGAACTGACCTCGCTCAGGACCCGCCAGGCCGAGTTGAAGACGCGCAAGAAGACGATCACCGGCAAACTCGACGCGGCGCGGCGCCTGCTCTCCCAGCTGACGACGGCGGAGCGGGCCGGGATCGGTGAGGGAACCAGCGGCGGCGGCACGGGCGGCCGTGCCTCGCGCGCCTCGGCAGACGGACGTGACAGCCTCCCGGCACCCGGCTCCGCCACCGCCGAAGCCCCCAACTCCCGTGCTGCGGAGGCCGTTTCCTACGCATACTCCAAGCTCGGCAGCCCCTATGTGTGGGGCGCGACCGGGCCGAACGCCTTCGACTGCTCGGGCCTCGTGCTCGCCTCGTACCGCTCCGCCGGCGTCTCCCTGCCGCGCACCACCTACGCCCAGATCGGTGCCGGGCAGCACGTCTCCCGCTCCGAACTCCTCCCGGGCGACCTGGTGTTCTTCTACTCCGGCATCTCCCACGTCGGCCTCTACATCGGCAACGGCCAGATGATCCACGCCCCGAACCCGTCGGCTCCGGTACGCGTGGCACCGATCGACGAGATGCCGTTCGCGGGCGCGACGCGAGTGGTGTGAGGCCGCTCGTCCCTCACACCAGCCGTCGTGCCGTGGCCCAGCGGGTCAGCTCGTGCCGGTTGGACAGCTGGAGCTTGCGCAGCACCGCCGAGACGTGCGACTCGACCGTCTTGACGGAGATGAAGAGCTGCTTGGCGATCTCCTTGTAGGCATAGCCACGGGCGATGAGCCGCAGGACCTCGCGCTCGCGCTGGGTGAGCCGGTCGAGGTCCTCGTCGACCGGCGGAGCGTCGGTCGAGGCGAAGGCGTCGAGGACGAACCCGGCGAGCCGCGGCGAGAAGACGGCGTCGCCCTCCTGCACCCGGAAGATGGAGTTGACCAGGTCGATACCGGTGATCGTCTTGGTGACATAGCCGCGGGCGCCGCCACGGATCACCCCGATCACGTCCTCCGCCGCGTCCGACACGGACAGGGCGAGGAAACGCACCGGCTGCTCGGCATCGGCCATCAACGGGGCGCAGCGCCGCAGCACTTCGACCCCGCCCCCGCCCGGCAGATGGACGTCGAGGAGTACCACCTCGGGCCGGGTCGCGGTGATCACCGTGACCGCCTGGTCGACGTCCGCCGCCTCACCGACGACCTCGACGCCCGTCTGCTCGGTCTGGCCGATCTCGGCCTGCACTCCCGTACGGAACATGCGGTGGTCGTCGACCAGGACCACGCGCACATGGCGCCCGCCCGTGCCGTCGCCGGAGGACTTCGCCGGCTCGGCCGCCTCCGCCGGTCCCGTCGTGCCGTTCGTGTCGGTCGGGTCGCTCATGACGTCTTCTCCGCCCTCTCCATCTCCAGCTCGACCTCCGTGCCGCCGTCCGGGACGGCCCGCAGCCGCGCCGTGCCGCCGTGGCGCTCCATGCGGCCGATGATCGATTCTCTGACGCCCATGCGGTCGACGGGTATCGAGTCGAGGTCGAAGCCGGGTCCGCGGTCCCGGACGGACACGAAGACCGTCCGGCCCTCGACTTCGGCGTAGACCTGCACGGCGCCGCCGTCGCCACCGTACTTGGCCGCGTTCACCATCGCCTCACGCGCGGCCTGCATCTGTGCGCCGACCCGTTCGTCGAGAGGGCAGTCGCCGACGACCACGACCTCGATGGGGACGCCGTGCTTGTCCTCGACCTCGGCGGCGTTGCGCCGCACCGCGTCGGCGACCGTGGTCGGCTCGTCGGCCTCCTCCTTGCCGGTGCCCTCGGGTTTGTAGAGCCAGGTGCGCAGGTCGCGCTCCTGGGCGCGGGCCAGGCGGCGCACCTCCCCGGCGTTCTCCGCGTTGCGCTGGATCAGCGTCAGGGTGTGCAGCACCGAGTCGTGGACATGGGCGGCGACCTCCGCGCGCTCCTGGGCCCGGATGCGCATCAGCCGCTCCTCGGAGAGGTCCTGCGTCATACGGACCAGATACGGACCGGCGAGTAGCGTGATGCCGACGAGGACGGCGAGGGCCGCCTGCAGCACGGAGCCGAGATGGGCGGCGGAACCCTGGAGGACGAAGATGCCGGAGACACCGGCCGTGACCAGCAGCACTCCCGCGCCCGCGCGCAGGAGCGTGAGCGTACGGCGTCTGCGGCCCACCTCGACCCAGCGGGCGCGGCGCGCGTTGTCCGCCTGGCGCCAGACGAGGGCGACGCCCGCGCCGACGAGGACGGCGGGCAGCAGATACGCCTTTGCGCCGCTGCCCAGATTCACATTGCCCACGAAGACCATGGCGACGACGACCATGAGGAGCAGCGCGACGATCTGCCCCTTGTCCGGTTTGCGCGCGACGAGCCGGCGACGGCCGTCGGGTGCGGTCTCGGTACCGACGAGCGCCGGGGACTTCTGGCCGCCGACACCGCCGACCCCGAGCGGCACGAAGAACCAGAAGGCCGCGTAGAGCAGGGCGCCGAGACCGTCCGCCATGAACAGGCCGGCGAAGACGAGCCGCACCCACACCACGGGCAGCCCGAGATGCCCGGCGAGCCCCCGCGCCACGCCACCCAGCCAGCGTCCGTCACTGCTGCGGTAGAGCTTGCGCGGCGGCCGCGGTTCGGCGAGTGGCATGGCTGCGGCTTCCGGCATGCCAACGATGGTCACACGGGCGCCGGTCCAGGGCATCAGGGTTCGCCCCCGAGACGCCCCTGATCTCCGGGACCCCGGCGGTTCGAACGCCTCCCCCGCCCCGGATCAGGGCCGATATCAGGGTCCGACCAGGGTCGTTCCGACTGCCGCGAGGGCGGCTCTCCCGCCACCATGGACTCATGACAGATCACCAGCACGCCGCGGACGCCGTGCCCGACGGGGGCACCGCGTCCGACGCGGCCGCACCGTCCTCCGGCGCCCGGGGCGCCGCGGGTGCGGAACCTCGCGCGCACGAGCGGGCGGGCGCGCACGAGAAACGGGGAGAGCGCGCGGGGCGGGGCCCGTCCGAGGACGCGGACGCCGACGCGGAGGCGGGGACGAAGGCGACCGCGGAGGGGGAGGAGGGGACGAAGGCGGACACGGGGACGGAGACGGGAATGAAGGCGGGGATGAAGGCGGAGCCGGGGGCGGCGGCCAGGACAGCGGTCGAGGCGGCCACCGAGGCCGCGACAGCCGCCGCGGCGGCTGCCCACACCGCCGCGGGAGCCGGCGGCGGAACCGGAGCCGGCGGCGGTTCGACGGAGGGAAGCACGGGGCCGGGAGCAAGCCAGGGGCCGGGGGGAAGCCCAGGGCCGGGAGGCCCCGGGACGCCGCAGGGCACCGAAGCGGTCGGGCCTCCGCCCAGGTTCCGGCGGGACCGTGAGCACAAAGTGCTCGCCGGGGTGTGCGCGGGCCTGGGACGGCAGTGCGACATGGACCCGGTGATCTTCCGGATCACGCTCGCCGTGCTCTCCGCGACCGGTGGCATCGGGCTCATCTTCTACGGCTTCGCCTGGCTCTTCGTCCCCTGCGTCGACGAGGAGCAGAACGAGGTGCGCAAGCTCCTGACCGGCCGGGTCGACGGGCAGGCGCTGGCGGCCGTGCTGTTCGCCCTGGTCGGCTGCGGGGTGTTCCTCTCGATGCTGAACAACGGCAGTGTGCTGACCTTCGCCGTCGTCGTCTCCTTCCTTCTCGCGGGCGCCGGTTACTGGTCTCGGCACCGGGACTCCTCGGACCCCGACCCGCTGGCCGCCCAGGCCGTGGCCGACGCCCCGCCGGAAGCCCAGGCACCGCCCGTCCCCTCCGCCTACCCCTCCTGGTGGCGCGACCCGATCGTCAAGGACGGCACGCACGACGGCGGCACGGGCTATCTGTGGGGCCCCTGGGAGGTCCGCGACCGGGGCTTCACCGCGGCCATCAACGTCGACCTCGTCGGCCACACGCGCCGACCCGAGGACATACGCGCCCCGCGCCAGCCGTACGCCGGACCGCGCGGCCCGCGCTGGATCGGCGGCTGGCTCTTCCTGCTCGCGGTGCTCGCGGGTGGCCTCGTCACCCGGCTCACCTGGGACGACCACCCGCTCGGCACCAGCCTTCAGGCCGGCCTGGCGACCGCGCTGATCGTGCTCGGCGTGGGCATAGCGGTCAGCTCGTTCCTGGGGCGGACAGGTGCCGGCTCGGTGTTCCTGGCGATCGTCACGGCGGCCCTGCTGGCCGGTACGACCGTCCTGCCCAAGGACATCGGCACGCGCTGGACCGACACGCTGTGGCAGCCCACGGCGGTGACGGCCGTACGGACGACCTACGACCTGGGCACCGGGGACGGCACCCTGGACCTGTCCCGGCTCGAACTCGCGAAGGGACAGACGGTGAGCACCAATGCCGAGGTGGGGGCGGGCCGACTGCGGGTGATCGTGCCGCCGGACGTGACCGTGAAGGTGAGGATCGACGTGGGCCTGGGAGACATCCAGCTGCCGGGCGACGACAAGAAGGACGTGGACGTGCAGCCGGACCAGCACAAGGAGGTGACCCTGTCACCGATCTCGGGTCAGAAGAAGGATGCCGGGATCATCGACCTCGATCTCCAGGTCGGCGTGGGACAGGCGGAGGTGGCCCGTGCTGCGTCATGAGTTCCGGCCGGGCAGGCTCGTCGCCGGCGCCTTCTTCACCCTCGCGGGCGTGATCTACGCGGGCGACGCGGGCGGCCTCTGGGAGACGCCGTGGTTCGTGGTCATCCCGGTCGTCGTGGCCGGACTCTGCCTGGCGGGCGCGACGGGCGTGGTGGCCAGGAGCATCCGCAGAAGACGGGGTACGTCCCACCGGGCCGCTCCGGCCGGGACCGGCCCTGGCGCGACCCCCTGACCCGGAAGCGGCCCCCTCAGCCCACGGTCCACGCGTCGGAGGGGCCCGGTCGGCCGAAGTTCCTACCCGGCTCGGGCCCCCGCCCGAGGTTGAGCGGGCCGAACTCGTCCATGCAGAAGACGACTTCGGGCTCGCCTTCCTCGGGCAGGACCTCCCCGTCGGCGATCGCGTAGAGGTGCTCGACGCGGGCCTTCTTGGCCGCGCAGTCCGGGTCGCGGGAGGTCTTCCAGGACTTCAGGCGTTGAAAGGAGACGCCTTCCTTACGGAGCAGGATGCGCAGGCCCTCGTGGCTGATGTCGTCGATCACCCCCTCTGCGACCAGGAAGTCCGCCAGCTCGGACAGACTCCAGGTGGAAAAGGGGCAGGTCGTGCTCAGTCGGCTTGGACTTCGCGATCTCTTCATCTCGCGGCGCTCGGGCAGCGTGAACGTCCTGGGCCGCCCGCCCTTGTATTTCGGGTAGAGCGAGTCGAAGTCGTCGGTGTTGAAGTTATGGATCACATCGCGGACCCGGTCGTCGCTGGTGAACGACACTTCGGCGATCTTCGCCAGGGGCATCCCCTGCGCGGACAGCAGAACCGTCTGGGCCCGCCGCCAGGTCACCGGCGACCCGGTGCCCCTGCGGATAATCCGCAGCAGCCGCCGGCCCTCGTCATCGTCGATCTCCCGGACCTGCACTCGTTTCAGCCACGTGATCATTCTGGCCGTCCGGTTGCCGCGCCGGGCGACACCGGCCTGTTGACCGGACTACGGGAGGACGCGCCGGGCGGTAGCGCATCCCCGCTCGGGCGTCGACGGCTTCTACGACTGGGCGGTGGCGTGGGACCGCCGCTTTGCCAGGATGCGCCGGTTCCCGCCCGGAGCCGGCCGGGTGGTCAGTCCAGGGCGGGGCGTGTGCGGCGTGCGGTGTGTGCGGGCCGCCCGACTGCGGCGTACCAGACCAGGGCCGCACATATGAAAGCCGTCGCCGCGGAGACCAGTGACCTTGTGAGGGTGTCGTTCCGTGCGCCGGAAACAAGGGCGACGGCCAGTGCCAGCGTCAGGGTGATGACGGGCAGCGCACGGGGGCTCCGCGTGGCGCCTGGCACGGCGGCCGGCGGCAGCAGCCAGGTTGCGAGGCCGTAACAGGCACAGGCCAACAGTGTGGCTCCCAGCACTTCGCTGGGCCGGTGGCCGCCCATGGTCGCGCTGGCGGCGGCGATGCAGGCGAGCCACAGCACACCGGCCGTGGCGACGTAGGGGCGAATGCGGGGGGAAACCACGAGGACGGCGGCGAGGGTCAGCGCGGCGGGGATGGCCGTGTGCCCGCTGGGGAAACCCTGATCAAGGAGATTCTCCGGCGCGCCCACCAGATCGGGGCGGGGCAGCGTCGATTTGAGCACATCCTTGCCTCCGGTCGTGAAAATGACGACCCCGAGCGCCGCGCACCCCGGCCACCAGCACCGCCGCACCAGGGTGAGGACCACGATGACGGCCAGGCCCACCATCACGGTGGGCTTGGCACTCAATTCCAGCGGCGGCAGGGGCGTCGAGCCGTAGGCCGATCCTGACAGGGGATAGATCCATGCTTCCTCGCCGCCCTGTTCACCGAGACCAAACAGGGCGTTCTCAGCTCGTTGCCCCCACGGGGTGCAGATGGCGAGCAGGTAGACCGTCAGGAACCCCAGGGTGTACAGCAGAGCCGGCATCCACAGCCGTGTCGTACGCGACGGGCTGGGGGCGTCAGGGGCCTCGGGGGCCTGCCTCGAGGCCCCCGGACGGTGCGCGGGCAGGGACCGAGAATCGTGCTGAGTCATCGCTCTGTTTCTTCCGTAGGGGGGAGTTCGGTCACGCACGTCTTGCGGCACGACGTGGGCCGCCGGGCTCGGCCGGCCCACCGGGGGTCCGCTCCTATTCGGCGAGTGCCTGCCCCTGTCGGCGCTGGGCGGCGATCGCCAGGGCGGGGAGGGGTGCGATCAGCAGGATGAGGACGACCAGGTCCGGAAAGGACTGCATGAACGCGTCCGGCCGGACGACGATCGCCTGCGTGCGGACGATCGCGAACGCCGCGACGGGGATCAGCCACCGGTGGTCGCCGGTGGCGGCCGTCGCCACCCACGCGGCGATCAGCGCGGCGACTTCGAGGACGAACAAACCGCGCTGGAAAGCCGGACTGACGGAGATGATGTGCAGGCCCCCGGCCACGAACATGGCGAGCAAGACGGGGGCCAGCCAGCGGTACGAGCGGCGTCGCAGACGGCTGGGACGGCAGAGCGCCAGCACGGCGCACGCGGCGCACAGTGCCCCCGACAGCACCAGGTCACGGGCCGTTATCGGGGCGCCGAGACCGTAGTAGCCCAGGCCCGCCTTGCCCTCGTCGCCGAAGAGGGTGCGGCCGTGGGACGTGGCGCCGGCCCACATCATGGCTGCCGCGGCCGGCAGCGCGATCCACGGTCTGCCGCGCAGCAGGGCGATCAGGCAGCCCAGCGGGAGCAGCCCGTAGGGCAGCAGCCGTATCCGCGTGGGACCTTCGGCCCACGGGTACCAGCCGGAGAAGTGGAAGGCGATGGCGTGCTGTCCGGGGTCGATGTGCAGTACCCAGTGCCACACATCCTGCAAGTACGGAACCAGCGCCAGCGCGGCGAGGGCCAGGGCGGCCAGATGGATGCCGTCCAGCCACCACGGCCGGGCCGTGTCGTCGACGACGGCACGGGCGCGGGCCTGCACCCCGGCGCGCACCAGGGCGGCAACTTCCCGCGGCGGGGGCCAGGAGCGGCCGGGATACGCCTCGGACAGGCAGGCCAGCACCTCCTCTCCCTGCCGGGAACGGTAGGGCTCGGGATAGGCCGCAAGCAGCAGACGATTCATGCCGGGGCCGCTCCGGCGTCCCGCGAGTGTCCGATGACGACGGCCGCCGCCTGCTGCATCCGCAGCGCCTCCCGGCCGAGCGCCTCGGTGCCGTCCTCGGTGAGCCGGTAGTAGCGCCGCGCCCGCCCGTCCACGATCTCCTCATGGCCGGCGGCCACCAGCCCGGCCCGCTCCATCCGCTCCAGCGCGCCGTAGAGAGTGCCGACAGCGATCCGGAGCCGCCCGTCGGTGGCCTGCTCGGCAGCCTTGATGATGCCGTAACCGTGCAACGGACCATCCATGAGTGCAGCAAGGATGAAGTACTGCGGTTCCGTCAAGGGCGGATTCCGTCTGGTCATGCACCGAGTATATATCGAGCTACGAAATATATCTGCCAGCCCTGGGTGATCACCGACAGCACTTCCACGCCCGCGGCGAGCGTCACTCTCTCCCGGCCGGCGGGCGCGACGGCGATCTCCTCGACGCACCCGCGCGGCGTTGGCGGATGCTCGCCGTGACCTGATCCGGGCCGAGCGGAATGTCATTCCCACCGTGTCCGCCGGACCCGTCTCGCCTCCGTTGGATCTTCCATGGACCAGATCCTGTTCGCCCGGACCGGCCGGGAGATCAAGAAGATCGCCAAGTCCAAGCCAGCCGAGCACGGCCTGCCGTGCTCGGCCTGGAGCCCAGCCAAGCTGGCCGACTTCCTGGTAGCCGAGGGGGCGTTCGACGACATCAGCCACGAGGGCCTGCGCATCCTGCTCCGTAAGGAAGGCGTCTCCTTTCAACGCCTGAAGTCCTGGAAGACCTCCCGCGACCCGGACCACGCGGCCAATAAGGCCCAGGTCGAACACCTCTACGCGATCGCCGACGGTGAGGTCATACCCGAGGAAGGCGAGCCCGAAGTCGTCTTCTGCATGGACGAGCTCGGGCCGCTCAACCTCCAGCCCCACCCCGGGCGGCAGTGGACCGAACGTGGCGGCCGCCACAAGGACCCCGCCCGGGAACCGAGGCCCCGCCGGCGGGCGACCTACACCCGCCCGCACGGGTCCGGCACCTGTTCGCCGCCTATGACCTGGCCAAGGGCAAGCTCTACGGGGCCACATCAAGTCGAGGAAGAAACGGACCAGGTTCCTGGAGTTCTGCCGTTGCCTGCGCAGCCTCTACCCGCCCGAGATCCGCATCGCGATCGTGCTCGACAACTCGACCAGGGCAGCATGATCCGTCGCTACATCATCTGGTGAAACGAGCACGCCGCCGACGAACGCCTCCGCGAGGTCGTGAACAGGGCGAACGTTGCCTGATGTGGCACTAGAAGCAGCCCCAGCCGGTCATCAGGCAGCCGCCTGGCCCCGTCCACGCCGTCGCCGCCTCATCAGGGCATCCAATGACCAGACGGACGCCCCAGCCAGCACCAGAGGAACCCAGCAAAACATGTATGGGAGGTCGTTGCCGTAGTAGTACGGGTCCGAGGCCCAGCTCACCGTCAGCCACAGGCTGAGCGAGATCAGCGCGCCGCCGAGTGCGGCGAGTCGGGTGAGGACGCCCAGCAACGTCCCGATACCGACGGCGAGTTCACCGAAGGCCATCGCGTAGCCGAAGCCGACGGGGCTCTTCAGAGCCATGTCGACCAGGGCCGGGACGGCCGAGGAGTCACGGACGGCACGCATGGTGTCGCCGACCGAGCCGGCGCCGCTGCCCTTGAGGAAGGCGCCGTCGGTGAGTTTGTCGAGGCCGGCGTAGATGAAGGTGACGCCGAGGAAGATCCGCAGGGGAAGGAGGGCGTAACGGGTGGCGGTGTCCCGCCAGTCACGGCCGCCGCCGTCGAGGTAGGGGGGGTGGGTATCCGTCCGCATGCCGTGAGTCATCGCCCGTAGCCGCCTCTCGCCCGGAGTGGTGGAACCCTCAACAGACCATACGTACGAAATGGGGGCTACGCTCAACTGTTCGCACGAGCTCTCGGGACCGCTGGTTCACTTCTCCAGATCGATTCACTCCGCCCGGTGGACCGCCTGTGCTTGACCGGCTCACCCCCGCCCCACCGGTTCGGTCCGGCTCGTCCCCTCTCACCGGCTCACCCCACCTCACCTCACCCCACCCCACCTCACCGGTCGGTTCGGCTCACCGGTGTCGTCCCGCCCCCGTCCGCTCTTGCTCGCCCCCGTCCACGCTCCCGACCCCGGTTCAGTCCGTGACGTCGATCGCGTAGCGGTTCGTCTCGGCTCCCGCAGCCGTGACGACCTGTACGTCCACCCGCCCCGGTTCCACGTCGGCCGGGACGGGGACGGTGAGTACGGCGTCGGTGGGGTTGCTGAAGCCGCCCGTGACCGGCACGAGGGGGACGTGCACATGGACGGGGCCGATGCGGACGACCATGCGGGAGAGACGATCGGCGGTCTGGGCGCCGGGCGGGACGAATCCGGCGCCGCGGATCTCGATGTCGTCGCCGGTGCGGATCGGGGCGTCGAGGTCGCCGGCCTCACGGGAGCGGACGACGGAGAGGATGACGGGGCGGCCGCCCTCCGCGTACTTGCCGGCGAGGTAGGTCGCGGCCGAGACCAGCACCACGACCGCCAGGCCCCAGGGCAGGTCGGGCAGTTGGTCGGGGCGGCGGGCCAGGCGGACGGCGGCGAAGACCAGGGCGACGGCGCCGATCACGACGTACTGGATGTCGGCGAAGGTACCGCGGCCGGCGTCGTCGGTCAGCAGGTCGGCCGCCCGGGGGCGATGGGCGCGGACCTTCTGCAGCCGCTGGGCGAGGATGCGCAGGCCGACCACCCGGCGTACCAGTACCGCGATCCCGCAGACCACGGCGAGGACGGTCACCGCACCGGCCCCCCGGGCGAGGTCGAGCCCGGAGAGCAGCGCGTCGCGTTCGGCGTGGCCCGAGGCGGCGGCGAGCCGGCCCACCAGGACCAGCACCGCGTAGGCCACGAGCAGCACCCAGGCGGCGGCGACGGCGCGCGAGGTGGAGAGGCGGTTGTCCTCGCCGATCACGGGGGCCAGCGCACCGCCGCGTGCCCGGTGGAACCAGGAGGCGGCGGTCAGCGCGCCGGCGACGAGGAGTGCGGCGATGAGTCCGGCGGTGCGGGCGTCGGTCCAGCCCGCGCCGATGGCGGTCAGGGACTGCACCAGCAACAGGGCGACGACCGCCACCCACACGGTGACCGCCGTGCGGAGCCAGAGGCGGGACAGCCAGGCCTCGCCCTCGGCGCGGCCGCGTTCGGCGACGAGTTCCGCGGACTGAGTGAGCTCCTCGGAGACCCACTGCCGGGAGGCCGAGACGGAGTGGGCGACGGCGGCCGGCAGACCGTGTCCGGCCGCGAACCCGTCCCGTTGCAGCAGGAACTCGGCCACCGCTCGCCGGTGTCCCGCGCGGGCCCCGTGCGGGCAGTCCCCGCAGGTACAGCCGCCCTCGTGCGCGCCGGGCCCCCGGCTCGACTCCGTGCCCTGTCTCGCCTCCTGCACCGCCATGTCCGACGCCCGCCTTCCCCACGACCCGATCGGATGGCGGCCCTCGAGGAACCCGGTGTGGATCCCGGCCGCCGCCTGTGAACAACTCCCCCGCAATGACAGCGAATTGTGCCCTACGGGAACACCCTCCGTTCCCGGCAGGTCTGGTCAGCACGGGTGAAGCGGGCAGGGCCGTGTTGACCCGGCTGCGAGAATTTCCGTATGGCCGAGATCATCCAGCGTGACGGGACCTGGGCCTTCGACGGCACAACGGTCAGGATCACACCGGGACTCCACCGCTCCGTACCGCTGTTCCGGCAGACGTACGGGGAGATCAGCGTGCCCCTGGAGGCGGTCGCCGGGATCGTCTACGAGCCCGAACGCAAGCGCGGCCGGTTGCGGATGCGGCTGCGCGAGGGGGCCGATCCGCTGTTGCAGGCGACCGGCGGGCGGCTGCCCGGCCCGGCCGATCCGTACCGGCTCGTCGTGGACGTGGACCGTTCCGGGGTCGCCGAGTACCTCGCCGAGGAGATCCGGCACGCGCTGCTGCTCGACGGGATCCCGGGCGAGCCGACCAAGGCCTATCTCCTGCCGGGTCCGCCGGTTCCGGTCTCCGTGCGTTGCTCCGACGGCACCGTCTCCTTCGACGGCACCCAGGTGCGGGTCGACTGGGCGGACACGTCGGACCGGGTGAAGCGGGCGACGGGCCCGCGCGTGATCGACGTCGGCGATGTCGTGCGGATCGAGTGGCTGCCCAACTCGGGATACGAGGACGGCTTCCTGCGGTTCGTGACCCGCGAGACGGTGTTCTCGAAACTGCCGGCCGAGAAGGACCCGTACGCCCTGGATCTGTGGGGGAACGTGAGCCGCGACCTGCTCACGGCACTGGTGGCGACCGCGGTCACCGCCCGGCTCCCCCACCCCTCCGGCCGCACGAGAGCGGAACAGGAGCTCGGGTACGGGCCCGGGCGCGGGCAGGAGCTCGGGTACGGGGGGCCGGTCCGCAGGCGCGGGCTCACGGCGGCCGTCCCGCCCCCGGCCGACCACCACGACGTGCTGCTCCGCCGGCTGCGCGAGTTGGGCCAGTTGCACCGGGACGGAGTGCTCACGGACGAGGAGTTCGCCCGGATCAAGGCGGTCGTACTGAGCGGCTTCCAGGAGACGGAGACGGAGAAGGAGTCGGAGGCGGAGAGGGGGCCAGAGAGGGAGGCAGCGAGGGAGAGGGAGAGAGGGACGCGTTCCAGGACGTGACCCACAGGACACGGTCACAGGCGGCGCGGCTCGCAGGACGCGGCTGCGGGACAGGACTCCCAGGGCACCGCCGCAGGGCGGGTCTCAGCTCAGCAGATCCGGCTCGCTGCGGCTGATGTCCTGCCAGAGGGGCTGGTAGTTGATCCAGGCCACGAGGTCGCCGCCGAGCTGTTCCCGGGTCGCCACCGCCGCCCGGTGGTCGATCAGGACGGGCCGGCCCGCCGCCCGCGCGGTCAGCTGGACCTGGCTGGAGCGTTCCATCGACACGAACCACCAGGCGGCCGCGTCGACCGAGTCGCCGACCGTCAGCAGCCCGTGGTTGCGCAGCACGAGCGCCTTGCGGGAGCCGAGCGCCGCCGCGATGCGCCGCCCCTCCTCCGCGTCGACGGCAACGCCGGTGTAGGCGTCGTAGAGGGCGTGGTCCTCGTAGAACGCGCAGCTCTCCTGGGTGATGGGGTCGAGCAGTTCGCCGAGCGCGGCGAGGGCACGGCCGTGCACCGAGTGGCAGTGCGCCACGGCGACGACGTCGGGGCGGGCGGCGTGCACCTGGGCGTGCACGGTGAAGGCCGCCTGGTTGACGTGGTAGCGGCCCTCGACGACCTGTCCTTCGGCGTTGGCCAGCACCAGGTCACCGACGGTGACGTGCTTGAAGGACATACCGAACGGGTTGACCCAGAAGCAGTCGTCGAACTCCGGGTCGCGGGCGGTGATGTGCCCTGAGACGCCGTCCTCGAAGCCGAGCCGTCCGAAGATCCGTACCGCACCGGCCAGCCGTTCCTTGCGGTGGCGGCGTTCGTCCTCCACCGAGTCGTGCATCGGCGGCAGCGCGAACTGCAGCCGGTCGGTGGGCAGCGGGGCAGGCGGCGTGGGCCCGTGCATCGGTCCTCCAGCACTGGGTTGCTTTACGACGCGGAAGTTACCGTCGGGCAGCGCAAAAGGGCAGAGCCGTTATGTAAAGATGACGATTTCCGTCACCTCCGGAGCACACCTTGAGTATCGCCGACCGCCACATCACCGCCCTGATGCGTCAGATCGCGACGCGCGACGCCATCGAGCTCGTCCACCCCTTCGCGGAGTTGCAGACGTTCGGCGCGCTGGTCTACATCGCCGAGTGCTACGGCTTCCGGTACGAGAGTGTGCGCCTCGTCGGCAAGCACCGCGTCATGCACGTCCAGCTTGTGCGCGACCCCAGCCCCTGGGCGCGGCAGAAGGCCGCGGCGAACTCCGCGGCCTTCCCCGACCCCGGCCCGGGCCGCCCGGTGCCGGGCATGTACCTGGGCTCGCTCACCCCGGTCCCGGAGGCGCAGGGGGACGTGGACGTGATCACGGCGATGATCCGCCACGACGCCCTCGGCGCCGCCGCCAACCGCAAGCAGCTGCTGGCCATCGGCTGGGGCTCGGCGGCGCTGTTCCTGCTGATGGCCCCGCTGACCGGCACGTACGCCGTGCTGCTCCCGCTCGCCGTTCTGATGCCGCTGCTGATGCTGGGCGCCCTGCGGCTGAACACGAGGCGGCGCGCGAAACTGGCCCAGCGGCTCACGGCGGCGGGCTGCACGCCGGTGCGGGACGCGGCGGGGCGGGAGCGGTACGTACGGCCGGTGCCGCAGGGGTTCTGACCCGACGGACAGCGCGACCGACAGGCGTACCGGCAGACACACGCGCCGGCAGACCGACAGCGATACCGGACAGAGGATGTCGGGTATCAGGGTCACACTCGCCGTATGACAGCGAACTGGGCGGCCATCGCCGCAGCGGAACCCGAACTCGCGAAGACCGCCGAGGAACGCTTCGGGGCCTTCACGCACCACGTCCTCGCGACCCTCCGCAAGGACGGCTCCCCGCGCACCTGCGGCATCGAGGTCCGTTTCCTCGCCGGCGAGCTGTGGCTCGGCATGATGCCGGACTCGCTCAAGGTCCTCGACCTGCGCCGCGACCCGCGCTTCTGCCTCCAGGCCAACCCCGGCGAGGGCACCGGGACGGGCGGGGGCGATGTACGGATCGCGGGCCGGGCGGTCGAGGTGACGGACGGGGAGGCGATGGCGGCGTACGTGAAAGAGGTGGAACCGCCGCAGCCGTTCCACCTCTTCCGCACCGAGCTGACGGAGGTCGTACGGACCTACGTCGAGGACGACACCTGGCTGGTCGCCCAGGTCTGGAAGCCCGGAGAGCCGGTGCGCACCCTCAAACGGACCTGAACCCCTCTCTCAGAGGGTCCCGGCAGGGCCTACTCCCACTCGATGGTGCCCGGCGGCTTCGAGGTCACGTCGACGACGACCCGGTTGACGTCGCGGACCTCGTTGGTGATCCGGGTGGAGATCTTCGCCAGGACGTCGTACGGCAGGCGCGACCAGTCGGCCGTCATGGCGTCCTCGGAGGAGACCGGGCGCAGGACGATCGGGTGACCGTAGGTGCGGCCGTCGCCCTGGACGCCGACGCTGCGGACGTCCGCGAGGAGGACCACCGGGCACTGCCAGATCTCCCGGTCGAGACCGGCGGCCGTCAGCTCCTCGCGGGCGATCGCGTCGGCGTCGCGGAGCAGGTCGAGACGGTCCTTGGTGACCTCGCCGACGATCCGGATACCGAGGCCGGGGCCCGGGAACGGCTGGCGCTGGACGATCTCCTCCGGCAGGCCGAGCTCCTGGCCGACCATGCGGACCTCGTCCTTGAACAGCTTGCGCAGCGGCTCGATCAGCTGGAACTCGAGGTCCTCGGGGAGGCCGCCGACATTGTGGTGCGACTTGATGTTCGCGGTGCCGGTGCCGCCGCCGGACTCGACGACGTCCGGATAGAGCGTGCCCTGGACGAGGAAGGCGACCTCGGGGCCGTCGTCCGCGATGATCTCCGCCTGGGCCTGCTCGAAGACGCGGATGAACTCGCGGCCGATGATCTTCCGCTTCTCCTCGGGGTCCGAGACTCCCTTGAGGGCGGTGAGGAAGCGCTCCTCCGCGTCCACGACCTTCAGCTGGACGCCGGTCGCGGCGACGAAGTCCTTCTCGACCTGCTCGGTCTCGCCCTTGCGCATCAGACCGTGGTCGACGTACACGCAGGTCAGCTGGGAGCCGATGGCCTTCTGCACGAGGGCCGCGGCGACCGCCGAGTCCACGCCGCCGGAGAGGCCGCAGATGGCGCGCTTGTCGCCGACCTGCTCGCGGATGGCGGCGACCTGCTCGTCGATGACGTTGCCGGTGGTCCAGTCCGGGCTCAGGCCCGCGCCCCGGTACAGGAAGTGCTCCAGCACCTGCTGGCCGTGCGTGGAGTGCATCACCTCGGGGTGGTACTGGACGCCGTACAGCTTCTTCTCGTCGTTCTCGAAGGCGGCGACCGGGACGACGTCCGTGGAGGCGCTGACGACGAAGCCCTCGGGGGCGGCGGAGCAGGCGTCGCCGTGCGACATCCACACGGCCTGCTCGTCCGGGGTGCCCTCGAAGAGGGTGGAGGACGAGCGGGAGACGTGCAGGTCGGTGCGGCCGTACTCACGGGCGCCGGTGTTGTCGACCGTGCCGCCGAGGCTCTGCGCCATCAGCTGGAAGCCGTAGCACATGCCGAAGACGGGGACGCCGGCCTCGAAGATCTCTCGGTCGAGACGGGGGGCGCCCTCCTCGTACACGGACGACGGGCCGCCGGAGAGGACGATCGCCGCCGGGTTCTTGGCGAGCATCTCCGCGACCGGCATGGTGCTCGGCACGATCTCGCTGTAGACCCGCGCCTCGCGGACTCGACGGGCGATGAGCTGGGCGTACTGCGCGCCGAAGTCGACGACCAGGACGGTGTCGGGGGCGGCGGCAGTAGGAGTCGCTGATGACACGGGGGCCTTCCGGCGGTGGGGCGGGGTCTCTGTGTAACCCGATTCTACCGAGGTGGGCGCGGGAGCGGACCCGGGCCGGAGGCACCACCGCGTCTCAGGATGCGAACGGCCCCGCGAACCGCCTTTGACCTCACCCGGCGACCCTGCATACTGGCCGCATGCTTTCGCACACGACCTTCCTCTTTACCTATGGCAACCGGCCCACCGGCTGCCATGGTCGTGCTGCTTGAGCAACTGACAAGCGACTTCCCAGGCGCCCCGGGCCGACAAGGCCCGGGGCGCCTGTCGTTCTCCCGGGTCCTGCCGCTCAGGGGCACCCCTACTCACCACAGGAGCCCCCATGACCGCCATCGACGTGACCGGCGCCCGCACCTCCGACGCCCGCACCTCCGACGCCGCCGACGTCATCACCGGCGCCCGTGAGCGCATCGACGCACTGGACGACCGGATCATCGGTCTGATCCAGGAACGGATGGCCGTCTCCGCCGTCATCCAGGAGGCGCGGATCACCTCCGGCGGCCGTCGCGTGAACCTCTCCCGCGAGATGGAGGTCCTCGGCCACTACCGGGACGCCCTGGGCAAGCCCGGCACCTCCCTGGCGATGACGCTGCTCGAACTGTGCCGGGGCCGGGTCTGAGGTCGGGCGCCGGTCCGGCTCCGCTCTCACCCGTACGGGCGCGTGACCGCCTCCCGGACGGCCTCGTTGGTCCCGGTGTCCGTTCCAGCCAGGGGCGGGCCCGGAATAACCACGCGTGGCTCGCTGGAGCGATGAGGCGTACGGATCGTGGCGTGCGCCGTGGGACCTCGCTCCGGACAAGTGACCGGACGGCAGGGGACAGCAGCCCGGTCACCCAAGAGAACGGCCGGCCTCGGGGACGCCCGGGGCCGAGCCGACCGGCGAAAAATGCAAAAATGCACAAGGGCCGGGTCAAACGGTTGCGGGGGCCGCGCTCATCCAGCACGATGCGTAGAAAGCCCCGAACAGGCCCAGGTCCCCCTGTGGCAACCGCCTGACGCGCGTTGCCCGCACTGCCAAAAGTCCAGGCCAGCGGCGCGACCCCCCGGCGCCGCTCCCAGGCACCGGCGCTGCCCTGACGCCGGTGCTGACGATAAAGAAGGGCCTCGCGGCTCCGTCCCGCGAGGCCCTTCGTCATGTCACGCCCGCGGCACTCACTTCATGGCGTTCCGGGCCGCGGGGAAGCCGGCCTCCGCCGTCCGAGGAATCCCGCGGAGCGCGACGCGGGATGTTCCGCCTCCGCCAGGACGTCGGTGATCGGGGTCGAGCAGGAGTGCGGGACCGACGTGGGAGACCTCCGGCCGACAGATGTGTGACGCGGGACACATAAGGATTCTGTGAGCCCGGTACAACTGTTCCCAACCGTCGCCTGTCACACCTACCGACCCAAGGCCCACTCCCACACCCCCATGCGGAAGGCCTCCCCACCGTCTTTCCGAGGTCTTCATGAAGCTTCGCCGCACGCTCGTCACCGTGGCCGCGACGGCCGTCATCGTGCCGCTCGCCCTGCTGTCCGCGCCCGCCGCCTTCGCGGAGGAGAGCGGATCGCCGTCGGCCGGCTCGTCCGCTTCGGACGACACCTCCGCCTCGCCGTCCGGTTCGAGCGACTCGAGCGCGTCCGCCTCCGCCTCGGAGTCCGGCACCTCGTCCCCGTCGGCGTCCGGGTCGCAGAGCGGCAGCGCGTCCAGCTCCCCGTCCGGCAGCTCGTCGCCGTCCGCCTCCGGCTCGGGGAAGGCCTCCGCGAGCCCGTCGGCGAGCGAGGGCGGGTTCGACCCGGACACGGACTGCAAGACCTTCGACCTGGACGAGAAGCTCACGGCCGAGATCAAGGGTCTGCCCAGCAAGATCGTCGCCGGTTCCGGCTGGCACGACTTCACGTACGAGGTCGGGAACGACTCCGACGTGGACTTCAAGAACGTGTACATGGCCGTGTTCCTGGACTACGCCGACGACACGGACGCCTGGCTGTCCGAGGGCCTCGCGGTCGTCCAGGTCAAGGAGGACGGTAAGTGGACCAACGCCTACCAGGACTCCTACGAGGACGAGAACGGCAAGACGGTCAACATCACGGGCTCCTTCCTGGCCCAGCTGGACGAGCTGGAGGCGGACTCCTCCGCCACTCTCGACCTCCGTGTGAAGGTCAAGGCGTCGGCCCCGGCGGGCTCCGCGCTGGCGCTGAGCGACGCCCTGTACGTGGGCGACGACTCCGACTGCCACTTCAACGGTGACTACTACGACGTCGAGATCCTCGCCTCCGGCAACGACGCGGACGGCGTCGACGACGCCAAGCCGAACGGCGACAAGCCCACCGACGGCGCCAAGCCCCAGGGCGGCGCCAAGCCGATCAGCGGCAGCCTGGCCTCGACCGGTTCGAACTCCGCGCTGCCGATGATCGGCCTGGTCGGCGGGGTCGCCGTGGTGGCCGGCGCCGGTGCGGTCTTCACGGCCCGTCGCCGCAAGGCCGGCACGCACGCGTAACGCGTATCGAGACCAGCGAAGGGACCTGCGCTCGGAGGGGGGCGCAGGTCCCTTCGCCTATTGCCCGATCGGCCATCGCCCGGGCGGGACGGCCTGCCCTTGACCCGGGCGGGACGGCCTACGGCCCGGGCGGGACGGCCTGCCGGCCCGTGACTTGGGCGGGACGGCCTGCCGGCCCGTGACTTGGGCGGGACGGCCTGCCGGCCCATGACTTGGGCGGGACGGCCTGCCTATGGCCTGGGCGGGACGGCCGGCATCCCCAGGAACGGCAGGCGCAGCGCGCCGAACGCCTCCGCCGGCACCGCCGGACTGACGGGTTCCACCGGCTTCAGCCGCTCGTAGGCCGCCCCCTGCGCCGGCCGGAGGTCCGTCTCGCCCTTGTTCGGCCAGTACGACATCGCGCGTTCGGCCTGGGCGGTGATGGTGAGCGACGGGTTCACACCCAGGTTCGCCGAGACCGCCGCGCCGTCGACGACGGAGATCCCGGGGTGGCCGTAGAGGCGGTGGTACGGGTCGATGACGCCCGTCTCGCGCGAGTCGCCGATCGGACAGCCGCCGAGGAAGTGCGCGGTGAGCGGGGTGCCCATCAGCTCGCCCACGTTGGAACCGGCGAAGCCGTTGATGTCTGCGGCGATCGCCGAGGCGGCCTCCGAAGCGGCCCTGATCTGCTTGGGGTTGGGGGCGCCGTGCCCCTGCCGTGCCGTCAGCAGGCCCCGGCCCAGGCCCGCCGGCTTCAGATACATCGTCAGCGAGTTGTCCAGGGACTGCATCACCAGGCCGATGATGGTCCGCTCCGACCAGCGGCGGTTGGAGAGCGAGCGCAGGACGAGGAGAGGGTGGCGGGCCGCGTTCGCCAGCCAGCCGGCGACCCGCGACGATCCCTCCGCGTACGGCACCTGCAGGATCGACAGACCGCCCATCGAGTTGGAGCCCTTGCCGTAGCGGACCGGCTCGATGTGGGTGCTGTCGTCCGGGTGGACGGACGAGGTGATGGCGACCCCGCGCGTGAAGTCCACCTTCGCCGCGCCCGTCACCTTGCGATATCGGCGGTCGTCGGTCTGCGCGCCGACCAGCGCCTCCGAGTTGGTGCGGGTCAGCTCACCCAACCGGTCCGAGAGGTAGGGGAGTTGGCGGTTCGCCTTCATCCGGTGCAGCAGCGTCTGGGTGCCGTAGGTGCCTGCGGCGAGAACCACGCGGCGGGCCTTGAAGACCCGGCCCCGCGCCTTGCGGCGGTCGTCGGTGGGGAGGGTGGCGACCGCGTAGCCGCCCTGGGAGTCGTCCGTGACGGACACGACCGTCGTCAGCGGGTGCACGACCGCGCCCGCCTTCTCCGCGAGGTGGAGATAGTTCTCGTTCAGGGTGTTCTTCGCGCCGTGCCGGCAGCCGGTCATGCACTCGCCGCACTCGGTGCAGGCCCTGCGGGCCGGGCCCGCGCCGCCGAAGTAGGGGTCGGCGACCTGCTCCCCCGGCTTCGCCTTCGCCGACCCGTCGCCGTCCTCCCCGTCCCCGAAGAACACACCGACCGGCGCCATGTGGAAGGTGTCGCCGACGCCCATCCGCTCGGCGGCCGCCTTCAGGTGCACGTCGGAGGGGGTCGTCGTCGGGTTGAGCCGTACACCCAGCATGCGCCGCGCCTGGTCGTAGTACGGCTTCAGCTCCTCCTGCCAGTCGGTGATGTCGCGCCACTGGGGGTCGTCGAAGAAGGGCTTCGGCGGTACGTAGAGGGTGTTGGCGTAGTTGAGGGAGCCACCGCCCACGCCCGCGCCGGCCAGCACCATGACGTTGCCCAGGAGATGGATGCGCTGGATGCCGTACATGCCGAGTTTGGGGGCCCAGAGGTAGTTCTTCAGATCCCAGGAGTTCCTGGGCAGCGACTCCCGGGTGAAGCGACGGCCCGCCTCCAGGACGCCCACGCGGTAGCCCTTCTCCGTCAGGCGCAGGGCGGTCACCGAGCCGCCGAAGCCCGAGCCGACGACGAGGACGTCGTAGTCGTAAGCGTCCTGGGACACATGCTCTCCTCGTTGAGAACGGGTGTGGTGGGGTGCGCTCCGGCGCGGGCCGCTCCAGCGCGGGCCGCTCTAGCGGAAGCGGAAGGCCTTCATCAGCTTCAGGCTCCTGCTCATGAACTCCGCGTACTTCTCGTCGTCCATGCCCAGCGCCGGGGCCATCGGCAGCAGGCGCTGCTGGGCGATCGTCTGGGCCTCGGTGTACTTGAGGATTCCCTCGGAGCCGTGGCGGCGGCCGAGACCGGAGTCCTTCATGCCGCCCATCGGGGACTGGACGCTGCCGTAGGCCGAGGCGTAGCCCTCGTTGACGTTCACCGTGCCGGCCCGCACCCGGGAGGCGACCTCCCGGCCGCGGCGGCCGTCCTTCGTCCAGACCGACGAGTTCAGGCCGTACGGCGTGGAGTTGGCGAGTTCGACAGCCTCGTCGTCGGTCTTGAAGCGGTAGATCGAGACGACCGGGCCGAAGGTCTCCTCGGTGCAGACGGACATGGGTTCCGTCACTTCGTCGAGGATCGTCGGCTCGAAGAAGTACGGGCCGACGTCCGGGCGGGCGACGCCGCCCGCGACGACCTTGGCGCCCTTGGCGACGGCCTCCTCCACATGCCGGGTCACGGTCTCCAGCTGGCGCTCGCCCACCAGGGAGCCCATGTCGGCGCCGTAGGCGAGGGAGGTGCCCAGACGCATGGCCCTGGTGCGGGCGGCGAAGCGCTCGAGGAAGGCGTCCGCGATCGACTCGTGGACGTACAGCCGCTCGATGGAGATGCAGAGCTGGCCCGCCGAGGAGAAGCAGGCGCGGACGGCGCCGGCGGCGGCCTTCTCGATGTCCGCGTCCTCGAGCACCAGCATGGCGTTCTTGCCGCCGAGTTCGAGGGAGACGCCGACGAGACGGGCGGCGGCGCCCTGCGCGACCTCACGGCCGGTGCGGGTGGAGCCGGTGAAGGAGACGTAGTCGGCGTGCCGCACGACCTCCGGGCCGATGACGGGACCCTCACCGAGGACGACCTGGAAGACGTCGGCGGGCAGCCCCGCCTCGACCAGCAGGTCACGGGCCCAGAGGGCGGTCAGGCAGGTCTCGGTGTCCGGCTTCATCACCACCGCGTTGCCGGCGACGAACGCGGGCAGCGCGTCGCCGACCGACAGCTCCAGCGGGTAGTTCCACGGGGCGATCTGGCCCACGACACCGCGCGGGTGGCGCAGTTCGGTGACCTTCGTCAGCGTCGGCATGGCGCCGGCGTGCCGCTTGGGGCGGAGGTAGGCGGGGGCCTTGCGGCCGTAGTGCCGGGCGGCGACGGCCACCGCCTGCACCTCCTCGTGGGCGTGCAGACGGGCCTTGCCGGTCTCCAGCTGGATCAGGTCGAGCACCTCGGCCTGGCGCTCCAGCACCAGGTCGTGGAAGCGGAGCAGGACGGCGGCGCGCTCCCGTACGGGCGTCCGCTCCCAGACCGCCTGCGCCTTGCGGGCCGCCTCGAAGGCCTTCAGTACGTCGTCGGGGGTGGACTCGGGCAGGTCGGCCAGCTTCCCGCCGGTGAACGGCGTGTGGTTGGCCGTACGGCCGGAGCCGGTCACGCCCTTGGTGAGCTGGGCGACCAGCTCCGGGGTGACCACGTCTGCGGCGGTACGGACGCCGGTGGGCGCGGGGGCGAGGGGGTTGGTACCGGTCGTGGTCTTCCCACTGATCTCGGTGCCGGTCTTTTCCGGGGCCTGCGAGTCCGTCATGAGGCGCAGGGTATGACGTGGGGAAGACTTTGGGTACCCGCCGGTAATACGGTTTCACCGACCGCACACACGGCGCCAGCGTTCACTGGCAAGAAACCTGCTGATCAGGACGTTGTGCCCGGTCATTTACCGATCTCCAGGCGGTCGCGCGCCTCTTCGAACACCGCCGTGACCTGCTGCTCGTCCGGCGCGTCCGGCGCGTCCGGGAAGGCGGCCTCCTCCGGTCCCTCCTCCCCGGCGGGGACCGGCCCCGGCCGGCCTCCCGCCACCGCCGCCAGTGTCGCGGCGACCTCCGCCGGGCCGGGCCGCCGTACCGGGTCGCGCACCAGAAGCCGTCCGACGAGCGGGCCGAGCGGGCCGGCCCGCCGCGGCTCAGGCGGGTCGGCGGCGACGATCGCGGCGAGCGTGGACTCCACGGTCGTACGGCGGAACGGGGACCGGCCCTCGACGGCCGTGTACAGCAGGACGCCGAGGGACCACAGGTCGCAGGCGGGACCCGCGCCGCGCCCGGACAGCCGCTCGGGGGCGGCGAACTCCAGCGAGCCGGCGGACCCGCCGTCGGCGGTGCGGGATTCCTCGCCCTGGGCAGGGACTATGCCGAAGCCGGTGAGGACGACACGGCCGTGGGGGTGCCCCCGCTCGAGCGATGTCGGGAGCGGGGGAGGCCCGAGCAGGACGTTGGCGGGCTTCAGGTCCCGGTGGACGATCCCGACGGAGTGCGCGGCGCGCAGGGCGCCCAGGACGGCAAGGCCGATCCGGGCGGCCACGGCCGGATCCAGCGGGCCGCGCTCCAGTACTTCGTGCAGCGACTCGCCGCGGACCAGTTCCATGACTATCCAGGGGAGTCCGCCCTCTGCGGCGGCCCCCGGCCCCTCCTCCACCACCACGTCGTGGATGGCGACGGCGGAGGGGTGGTCGACGCGGGCGGCGGCCCGGGCCTCGCGGTGCAGGCGGCGGGCGGCCCTGCGGTGGAAGTCGTCCCGCGGATCACCCGCTGACCGGGGCTGCTTGACGGCGACTTCGCGCCCCGTGAGCTCATCGAGCGCCCGCCAGACGGTGCCCGTCCCGCCGGAGCCGATACGTTCCAGCAGCCGGTAACGCCCGCCCACCGTACGGCTGTCGGCGCCGCCGGGACGCCCGTCGTTGCTCATGCCTCCATGACTACCACGATCACCGGGCCCCTCACCCGCCCAGGGCGAACCGTCCCGCTTCCCGCCGTCGCACCTCCACCGCGCCCGAACCGCCGAAGTACGCGGGGATAACCAACTCCTGCTGATCCGAGACCCGTTCGAGGACACGGGTCCGGCTGGCAGCCGAGTTCGGGACGACACCGGGGCGCCATCACACCCGGACGGTCCGAAACGTGCCGGTCCAGAACCTGCCGGTCCGGAGTTCGTCGGCCCAGAACTCGCCGGTCCAGAACTCGCCGACCGAGAAGTCGTCGGTCTAGAGCTTGTCGATCTTGAGGTTGGCGATCGCGGTGCGGGCCACCTCGCGGCCCCGCTCGGTGAAGTCGCCCTTGCCCGGGTAGCCGATCAAAAACTTGTACATGTCACCGCCGGCGGACTTGTAGTACAGGATCCTGAGCTCGCGCGGGGCGGGTTCCTGGCTGTCGCCGGTGGTGTAGAAGACCGTGTTCCCGGCCGCCTTCCGGCCGTGGAAGGTCTCGTCGCCGTCCGTCCGGGTCTTCGGCCCCTTCGGCATGTCGAGCTCGTAACTGCCGGACTCCTTGAAGTCGCCGTCGTCGGCGTACATCTCGGCGGCCGCGGAGGCCTTGATCTCGTGGTTGGCGTCCGCCGCCCTGCGGTTCACCTCCAGGACGACCGAGATCGCGCCGCTCGGGTCGGTGTAACTGACCCAGAGGCCGTCGGTCTTCTTCTCCGGCTCGCTGCGCACATAGCTCGCGGGCACCGCCAGCGTCGCGGTGACGTCCTGCTCGTGCTTCGTCTTCCAGCCGTCCGGCAGCGGCCCCGCGAACGGGTCGGCGACCACCAGGTACACCGCCACCGCCGCCGCGACGACCGCCGCGCCGAGCCCGGTCCACGCCGTCCGGCCGAACCTTCGCCGCACGCGGGGGACTTCCGGGTGCCGCACGACCTGCGTGGCCTGGGGCTCGGGCGGGTTCGCGGCCGCCTCCAGCAGGACCCGTACCCGCGCTGCGGGCGGGCGGCGCGTCGGGTCCTTCTCCAGCAGGCCGTTGACGGCCTCGGCGAGCGGGCCCTGAGCGGCGGCGGGCGGCGCGGGCACGGCGTTGAGAACGGACTGGAGCGTGGCCGGGGTGTTGCTGCGGCGGAACGGCGAGACGCCCTCCGTCGCCGCGTACAGCACCACGCCCAGGGACCACAGATCGGCGGCCGGGCCGGGACGCTGGCCCAGCACCCGCTCGGGGGCTATGTACTCGGGCGAGCCGACGATGCCACCGGTGTCGGTCAGGTTCGTCTCGCCCTCGATCTGGGCGATGCCGAAGTCGGTGAGCACGATGCGGTCGTGGCGGCCGAGGAGGATGTTGTCCGGCTTCACGTCCCGGTGCAGGATGCCCGCCGCGTGCGCGGCCTCCAGCGCCCCGAGCACTTCCAGGCCGATCCGGGCCGCCTCACGCGCGCTGAGCGTTCCCTCCTGGAGGGTGTCGCCGAGTGAACGCCCGTGGACCAGCTCCATCACGATCCACGGCCGGCCGTCGACGACCGCCACATCGTGCACGTTCACGACGGCCGGATGGTCCAGCCGGGCCGCGGCCCGCGCCTCGCGGCGCATCCGCTCGAACACGTTGGCCTGTTCGCGTTCGGGAAGATGGTCCGGTACCCGGGGTTCCTTGACGGCGACCTCGCGGTCCACCGTCTCGTCCTTGGCCCGCCACACCGTGCCCATGCCGCCGTGCCCGAGCTTGGCGAGCAGCCGGTAGCGTCCCGCGATGAGCCGCCCGACGCCCGGTTCCTGCGTCGGGGCGACCTGGGCGGGCACCGCGCCCTGCTGCGGCCGCGCGGGGTGCGGCGACTGCGGCGGCTGGGGCAGGTGCGGCGGCTGGGGCAGTGATGGCGGCTGCGGCTGTGACAGGTGCGGCGGCTGCGGTGGTTGCAGAACAAAACTCGTCGTCTCGTCGGCCTCGTGGCCGGCGCCCCCGTTGTGGCTCATGGGTCCATGCATATCGCGCCAGGCAGGCCGGTATCCACCGGCAGCGGCCACCGGTCACAGACCCGTGACGCGTGACGTTCCTTATCTCCCGTTTAGGTCGATACGGTGAACGTGTCGACCGCGACGTCGAAGTACTCCCGCGCCTCCCGCACCTTCCCGACCGGCGCCGACACCCACACGTCGTACAGCAGGCCGCCCTCCTCCCAGCACAGGTCGTACGTGTGCCGGGGCCCCTCCGCCGCGCTGAAGCCGTTCCAGGTGAACTCCCAGAGGGCGGCGGGCCCTCCGCCGTGGCTGGTCTCGGTGACCCGGCCGTCGTGATAACCCGGGTTGGTGTCCGAGCCCTGGGCGGCCGCGCGCTTCATCACGGCCGACGGTCCGCCGGACTGCGTGGCGGCGACCTTGATGCCGAGCCGGAAGACCTGCCCCGGGGACAGGTAGAAGACCCGCTCGCCCTGCGGCAGCCGCGTGAAGTCCTCCGGCACGGCGAGCGCGAACCCGGCGGGATCCTCCGCCACCCGGTAACCGGAGGGGGCCGTCGGCGTGCCGGGACGGTCGTCGGAGGCGGGGGACGCCGAGCCGGCCGTAGCGGCAGTGGTGGGCGCGGAGGACCGGGACGAGGTGGCGGAACCGGACGGGGACCGGGCCGCCGAGGACCCCTCGGCCGAGGTCGGCGCGGGGCTGGCCGGGCCGCTCACCGAGGCTCCCGGCGCCGAACTCGTGGGTGTTCGCCCGCCGTCGCCGTCGCCGTTCACCAGCAGCGCCGCCGCCGAGATGCCCGCCCCCGCCATCGCGGCGACCAGCAGCGCGGCCACGAGCACACCCCGCGTGGAGCGCTCCCGGGCCGGCGGCTCCCACCGCGGCTGGGGCAGGTCCGCCTGGGTCGGCGTGTACCCCGACGACACCGGCGGCGGCGTACGCCCGGTGTCCAGGAAGGCGCGCAGCAGCCGTTCCGCCTCAGCGGCACCCAGCCGCCGGTCCGGATCACGCTCCAGCAGTCCCCGCACGACGGGCAGCAGCGGCGCGGCCTGTGCGGGTGTCCTGATCTCGGCGAAGACGACGGCGTGCAGGATCCCGCCCAACGAGTCGCGGCGGAACGGGGACTCACCGCTCAGCGCCGTGCACAGCAGCGCGCCGAGCGACCACAGGTCGGACTCCGCGCCGGTCCGCGCCCCCGACATCCGCTCCGGCGCGGTGTACTCGGGCGAACCGACGAACGACCCCGTCTCGGTGAGCGTCGTGGCGCCCGCGACCTGCGCGATGCCGAAGTCGGTGAGGACGACACGGTCGCTGTCGCGTTCGAGCAGGACGTTGGCGGGCTTGATGTCCCGGTGCAGGACCCCGGCCGCGTGCGCCGCGCGCAGGGCGCCGAGCAGGGCGATACCGATCCTCGCCGCCTCCTCGGGCTCGATCGGCCCCTGTGCGGCGATCCGGTCGGCGAGCGAACCGCCGTCGATCAACTCCATGACGATGTACGGGCGTTCGCCGTCCTCGACGACGTCGTGCACGACGATGATGTGCGGGTGGCTCAGCTGGGCCACCGCCCGGGCCTCGCGCAGGGTCCGGTCGCGGCGCCCGCGCGCCTCCTCGGCGGAGAGCGTGTCGTCCTGGGTCAGCTCCTTGACGGCGACACGGCGTCCCAGCAGCTGGTCGGTGGCGCCCCACACGATCCCCATGCCCCCGCGCCCGAGCCTCGCGTCCAGCCGGTAACGGCCCGCGATGACCCGTGCGCCGTCCCGGCCCCCCTCGGTCCCCATGGGCCCATCATGCCCCACCGGACACCACGCCTCCGGGGCGCCGTCCGGCCAACTAACGGGACCGGCCCGCCACGAGCCGGCCGACGGCACCACATGGCCGGAACCCTACGAAGTCGGCTCGCGCCAGCTCTGCAGTACGGACTTGAACTGCTTGGCCGCCGCGGTCCAGTCCTCGGCGGGCGAGGACATGTAGATCACGTACTCGCTGCCGTCGCGGGCCATGTACGTCTCCTCGATCGCGCGGCGCGGCCCGGGAAAGTCCGAGTCCTTCGCCAACGCGGTCCAGGTGTACTCCCATTCGGAGCCGGCGCGGTCCCGGTAGACGTTCTGCTCCAGGGTGACCCGGTTGTAGTCGACGAGCCGCTGGAGCTGCTGTTCGAGGTCGACCTGATGCGCGTACGGGTCACTGAAGTCGGGGGACCTGTCGAGGGCGATACGGACGAAGTGCTTGCCGCCGTCGGGTGTGTAGTCGATCTGCTTGAGGTCGCCGTCGTCCTGGTACACGTTGCGCTCCCACCCCTCGGGCAGGGAGAGCCCGAAGCCCAGCGGATCGTCGACCGGCTGCCAGGAGTTCGGTACGGCCCCTTCTTGGGCGGGGGTGTCCGTCCCGGCGGGGGTGCTCTGGCTCGACGAGACGGACGGCGATGCGGACCCGCCGTTCCCCTGCCGCCCCTCGTCCCACTTCTGCCACGCCACCGCCGTACCCCCGCCTACCAGGGCGGCGAGGACGACCACGAGCGCGAGCAGACGCCGACGGCGCGGCCGGCCCGGCCGGATGGCCGGGCCCGGGCCCGGATTCGTCGGCCCCACGGCGGTCGGCTCGGTCACGGGATGGCCGGGTACGGGCGTCGGCGCGGCCGGTGCCACCGGTACGTACGAGGTGGGAGGGGACAGGGGGTGTGCCGCGGGGTGGTGATCCCCGGTGGCCCGGTCGGGCCCACCGAACTGCGTCGGCACATACGCCTGTGCCCCGTTGGGGCGTCGTCCGTCGGCCGCCTCGGCGAGGAGCTGCTCGGCCTCGGCGGTGTCGGGGCGGGCGGCCGGGTCCTTGCGCAGCAGGGCGGTGATGACCGGACCGAGCGGGCCCGCGTAACGGGGATCGGCGGCCTCCTCCTCGACCACGGCCTGAAGAGTGGTCAGCGGCGAGGTGCGGCGGAACGGCGACCGTCCCTCGACCGCCGTGTACAGCGTCGCGCCCAGTGCCCACAGGTCGGAGGACGGGCCGGGGTCGTGGCCGCGCACGCGCTCGGGCGCCAGGTAGTCCACCGAGCCGACGACTTCCCCGGTCCGCGTGATGGTGCTGTCACCCTCGATCTGGGCGATGCCGAAGTCGGTGAGGAGGACGCGGCCGTCGTCGGAGAGAAGCACGTTGCCGGGCTTGACGTCACGGTGCAGGACCCCGGCGGAGTGCGCCGCACGCAGGGCACGCAGCACCCACAGCCCGATCCGGGCCGCCTCGGCGGGCTCCACCCGCCCGTCCTCCTTGACGGCGTCGGCCAGCGAGCGGCCCTCGACCAGCTCCATCACGATCCACGGGCGGCCGTCGTGCTCCAGCACGTCGTGCACGGTGACCACGGCCGAGTGGTTGATCCGCGCGGCTGCCCGGGCCTCCGCCCTGGTCCGCGCCAGCAGGACGGCCTGGTCGCTCTCCGCGACATAGAGCGCGGCCGTCAACTCCTTGATGGCGACTGCCCGGTGGAGCAGCTCGTCGTGCGCACGCCACACCCGGCCCATGCCGCCGCTCCCGATGGCGTCGGCGAGCCGGTAGCGACCCGCCAGGAGCAGGCCCTGCATCTGATTCACGTTGCCCCGCAATGCTCTTGACAGGGTCAGCGTAAAGACCGGGCCGCTTCCGGGGAACCAGCGGGGTCCCATGGAGACAGCACTGTGACGGTTGTCGCTTCCACGGCCGGAGCGGAACCGGACGGGAACCGGTTGCGGCGGGTTGGGGCCAGGCGGACGCTCAGCCGGTGTACTGGTAAGTCGCCGACGCCTGCTCGAACAGCCGGGTGACCTCGTCCCGCTCGGCCTCCGGCCCCCTGACCTGCACGATGTGGTACCGCCCCGAGATGAGGATCGCGACGTTGCGGACGTACAGCTCCTGTCCGCCGCCGTCGGTCCAGGTGAACTGCCCCTCGGCCATGGTCCGCGAACCCACCGTCGTCGTGCGCAGCCCGGAGGCCGTCGCCCAGCTGGAGTCACGGTACGGCTGGAGCTCGCTCTCCTTCTCCCGCTGATAGGCCATCGGGTCGCTGCCGTTCGACGACGCGCTGTCGCGTCCGGGTACGACGATCAGCTCGAAGTCACCGTGCGCGTACACGACCTGGCCACGCCCGTTCTTCGGCGAGCGGTCCCAGCCGTTGGCCACGGCGACCTTGAAGCCGGCCTCGTCCGCGCGGACGGTGAACCCGTCGGCGACGCCCGTCCCGGACCCGCCGGTCTGCGTCTGGGTGGCCTCCGCCGCCGAGGACGCCGTGGCCGCGGAGGAACCGGTGCCCGGCGAGGTCTGGTCGGGCCGGGGCGCGCTGCTCGCGTCGGGTGCCTGGCCGTCCGGCACCCCGGTGGCCCCGGTCCGCCGGGAACCGTCCGTACCGGCCGCGTCCTCCTCGCCCGACTTCGGCATGAACATCAGGGCGTACGCGATCGCCGCGGCCAGCACGAGCAGGATCAGCACCAGCAGGGTGCGGCCCAGGCTGCGGGGCGAACGGTCCGTCTCCGGCCGGCCGCGCTTGTGCCGCCCGTGTGTCGCGGGCAGACCGGCGCGCCGTCTGCGCACCAGTTCGCCCCTGCGGCGCACGATCGGCAGCCGGCGCGGATCGGTCGGCGGCGCGGCGACGACATACGTCCCCGCCTCCGGCTCCGGCGCGGACCGCACCAGTGAGCGCAGCCAGCCCCGCAGCTCCTCGAAGTCGAGTCGCTCCGTCGGGTCCTGGCGCAGCAGCGACTCGACGACCGGCCTGAGCGGACCGCACTCCTCGGCGAAGGCGGGCGGCTCGGCGCACACCAGCTGCACCAGCTCGGCCGTCGACTCCTCCGGGTAGGGCGCGTGCCCCTGTACGGCCCGGAACAGCAGCGCGCCCAGCGCCCACAGGTCGGTCGCGGGGCCGATCGGCGCGGCCAACTGCCAGTTCTCGTGCACCGGTCCGGCCTGCTCGGGCGCCCACCGTTCGGTGACCGGCCCGACCACGGCCATCCGCGCCTGCCGCGCCCGCTCGGCGGCCAACGCGGTGGCGGGCCCACGCCGGACGGCACTCCCCGACACCCCGTCCGCCGACTCGCCCCAACGCTGCCCCTGACCCTGACCCTGGACGGGGATCTGTGCGCCGGGGGCGGGTGTGAGCGAAGCGTGCGGCGCCGGAGCGGAAGCCTGCGGTGAGCCGACGGAACCGGGGCCGATGCTGTGGACGTGAGCGGACGACCCCTGTCCGTACCCGGCCGGGCCGGACATGGGCGCGCCGGGCAGGGGCGCACCCGAGACGCCATAGGGGTCGGCGATCTGCCCGGGAGGGTTGCCTCCCCCGGTCCCGTGGCCGCCGTCGGCCGGATTCCGGGCGCCCGGCAGCGCCGCGCGTCCGTTCTGCTGCGCCTCCTGGGCCTCCTGCACCCGGGCCGCCGCCCGCGCTCCCGCACGGTACGCGGCGATCGCCCCGGCACGGGCGGCGCGGATGTCTCCGCCGGTGTCCATGGGCGCCCTGCGGGCCACCGTCCCGCCCCCGCCGGACGGTTCACCCGACGGGACCGGCAGCGCACCGGACCCCCGCGCCTCTATTGCGGCCCGCCGAGCCGCCTCCGGATCGACCGCACCGCCACCGAGCCCGTCCCCACCGGAACCGAGCCCGTCCCCACCGGAACCGATCCCGACAGAACCACCAAATCCACCAAAGCCCTCGATCCCACCGGAACCACCGGAACCACCAGGCCCGCCAACACCCTGTGGCGCACCGAATCCTGCGGAACCGCCACCACCGGGACCAACCGGGCCCCCAGAGACACCGGGGCCGGGGCCGCTGGAACTTTCCGGGCCGCCGAGAGCCCCCGGGCCGTCCGGTTGAAGGGGGCCGGTGGAACCCCGAGGCGAGTCCGTCACACCCCGCGTGCCCGCCGCCGGGTCCTCGGTCGGCACCGGGTCGTACCCGCACAGCGCCTCTTCCGCCGCGCCGACCGCCAGGCCGGTCAGCATGACCCGCCCGTCGTCGCAGACGAGGACCGTGCGCGCGGTGATGTTCCGGTGCACCCAGCCGTGGGCGTGCAGCACCCGCAGTGCCATGAGCACGTCGGAGGCGACCTCGGCCGCCCGGTACGGCGTCAGGGGCTTCTCGGCGAGCAGTGCCGCCAGCGGCCGTGCGGCCACCAGCTCACTCACTATCCACAGCGAACCGCTCTCCGCGAACACGTCGAAGACCTGGTCGAGCCGCGGGTGGTCGGGAATGCTCGCCGTGGCCTGCGCCGCCTCCATCGCACGCCGCACGACGGGGTCGGCGGGCCGTCGGGTCCCCTCACCCGCGCCGACGCCTCGCGTCCTCGGCCGCCGCGCCCCGCTTTCCCGCGCCTGGAACCCCTCGGGCAGCCCTTCGGCGTCGAGCACCTCCGCCTCGACGACCTCGGGCAACGGGACCTGGCGGACCAGTACTTCCTGTCCGCTGTAGGTGTCGAAGGCCCGCGTCTCGGTGAGTTCGTACTCGTCGGAGGGCGGCAACGGCAGGCGGTAGCGGTCGACGAGCACCCGACCCGCATAGTCGTCCACGTTGCCTCCCCCGGCCGCCCGGTCGGTCAATCCCGTTCGTGTTGCGAGCCGTTACAGCCGTATCCAGCCGTATAGCTGGATGCGTACGGTCCGCAAGCACTCACGATACGTGCCGGAGGCAACCTGCAAAGAGGGGATGCCCAGATCTCACGCCCCGACAACGGTTGCCCGGGGTTGCAAGGTGTCTGCCACTCGGCGGCTGTCACTTCTTCGGCGTGAAGGAGTCCGCGAGCGCCGTCCAGGTGGTCCGCCGCAGTTCGGTGCCCCACGCGGCGGACTTCGCCGTGTACATCAGCGCGTACCCCTGACTGTCGTTCACGACGAATCCGCGGTCGATGGTGCGGTACGCCGTCCCGCCGTCCGTGTAGGTGAACTCCCAGTCGGCCGTGTTCCAGCCGCGGTAGTCCACCTGGTCTATCCGGATCTTCTTGTACTGCGAGCGCTTCATGCCGCGCTCCTGGTTCTTCCAGTCGGCGACGGGGTCGTCCTTGGGCGTGGTCGTCCAGGCGACGAGCAGCTTCTGGCCGTCCGGGCCGGTGAAGCGGTCCCCCGCGGAGTCCGAGGACTTGAACTTCCACCCCGCGGGCAGCCTGATCGAGTACCCCTGCCCGCCCTTGTGCGTCGTCGTCGCCCCGGTGCCCCCGGACCCGGTGCCCCCGGCCGTGGAGGTGTCGCCCGTCGCGGAACCGGTCGGCGCGCCGGACTGTGAGGACGACCCGTCCGTACGGGTCCCGCTGCCCTCGTCCTCCTTGGTGTCGGCGCTCGTGCTCCCGCCGGCCACCGCCCGGGAACCAGCGCCGCCCGGCGAGCCGTTGGCGGTGTCGTCGTCACCGCCGAGCGTGATGGCAAGCACGGTGCCGAGCACCGCGAGCACCACGACCACGGCGATGATCACCAGCGTGCGCTTGGGCACCACGTCGGTCAGCGGCGCCCGGGGCACGGGCCGCGGCGGCAGATCGGGCGGCGTCATCACGGGCCACCCGGAGCTGCGCCCGGCACCCCCGCCATTGACCCCAGACCCGGACCCGGACCCGACACCAGCACCAGCACCAGCACCAGCACCAGCACCAGCACCCGTGCCGGAACCCGCGCCTGAACCTGTCCATGCGCCGGACCCGGCACCCGAACCGGAACCGGAGCGGGCCGCCGGAACGGACGCGGCGGACGACGCCCCGCCGGACCCCGGCCCGGACGCCGGCCTCGGCGCCGAGGCCGGAGCCGACGCCGGTGCCGATCCCGTGGCGGGCCGGGAGGCCGGGGCCACGGGCGCGGCGGCGGACGAGGCGGTGGCCCCGGTTCCCCGAGCCGCCCCACCCTCCTGCGCCCCGCTCTTCTGCGCCTCGGTCGCGCTCACGGAACCGGAAGCGCTCGTCCCGTTCGACGACTTGGCGCGGGCCGCGGCCGCCGAGGTCGCGGCGCCCGCCGCGACGGCGGCCTTCCGCACCGACCGGAACGCGCCGCGCAGCTTCTCGCCCGCCTCCGCACCCGCCGAACTCCCCTTGCCGTTCGAGGCGTCCGGCAGCGCGGGCAGCGGCACGACCTTCGTCGCGTCCGCCGCCTCGGCGTGCCGCGGCTCGGGCGCGTGGAGCACCGCGTTGAGCATGGCCCGCGCACCGGCGTCGTCGAGCCGCCGTGCGGGATCCTTGGTGAGCAGGCCGTAGATGACGTCCGTCAGCGGACCCGCGTTCTTCGGCTCCTCCAACTGCTCGGTCATCACCGCGGTGAGCGTGGCGATCGCCGAACCCTTGTCGTACGGGGGTGAACCCTCGACCGACGCGTACAGCAGACCGCCGAGCGACCACAGGTCGGCCGCCGGTCCCGGCTTGTGACCGCGGGCCCGCTCCGGGGAGATGTACGAGGGCGCGCCGACGAGCATGCCGGTGGAGGTGATCGACGGGTCGCCCTCGACCTGGGCGATGCCGAAGTCGGTCAGCACGACCCGGCCGTCCTCGGCGATCAGCACGTTCGACGGTTTCACGTCACGGTGCAGGATGCCCTCGCGGTGCGCCGAACGCAGCACGTCGAGGATGGCCAGCCCGACCTCCGCCGCACGCTTCGGTTCCAGCACGCCGTCCTCACGGATGACCTCGGCGAGCGACTTGCCCTCGACGAGTTCCATCACGATCCACGGCCGGTCGTCCTCCTCGACCACGTCGAAGACCGTCACCGCGCTGTTGTTGCGGATCCGCGCGATGGCCTTGGCCTCGCGCAGCGTCCGCGTGATCAGCCGGCGCTTCTCGTCCTCGTCGATGTTCCCCGGGAACCGCAGCTCCTTGACGGCGACCGTGCGTCCGAGGGTCTCGTCCTCGGCGCGCCACACCGTCCCCATGCCGCCGCGGCCGAGTACATCTCCCAGCCGGTACCGCCCGGCGAGGAGACGTGCGCTCTTGTCCTGACGGGATGCTCCCGCCCGCTCCGCCTCCGACATGCGTCCCCTCATGCAACCCGCCCTGACAGAGCCTTCATTGTCCCTCACCCGACAAGTGCCCGACGCCCAGGGTGCCCCTCATCCCCTCGCGACCGTACTCAGGAGCGGAGCATTCCGGCCAGAAGGTGCAGCACGCTCCGGCCAGGGAGCCCCACGAGCCCCCTCCGAGGAGCGGGTACCGGGTGAGGTGGGACGTGACCGTCCCTGGATGATGAGCGAGCCGGGGAAGAGCGAATGCTGGAGGAGCCGTGTTCGCGCCACTTCGGAGCATGGCGGCCGCGCCCGCGGCCCTCGCGCTCCTCGGCCTGTTCACGGCCGGTCCGCAGGCGACCCCCGTGCCGCACACGGACCGCCTCCTCGCGCTGCTCCTCAGCCGGGGCAGGGCGCCCGCCGCCGCCCTGCTGGCCCATGAGGAGAGCGGCACCCGCTACGCGGAGGCGGGCCCGGGCATCTCCCGGTCCGACCACTTCCGGGCCGGCAGCATCACGAAGACCTTCCTCGCGACCGTCGTGCTGCAACTGGCCGACGAGCACCGGCTGTCGCTGTCCGACACGGTGGAGTCGCACCTGCCGGGTCTGGTGCGCGGGGCGGGCAACGACGGGCGCGCGCTGACCCTGCGTTCCCTGCTCACTCACACCAGCGGCCTGTACGACTTCACCCAGGACACCGAGGGCGCCGTACCTCTCACTCCGCTTCAAGCCGTCCGAATCGCTGTCACCCACCCTCCGGCCGACCGCGGCCGCTTCGCCTACTCCAACACCAACTACGTCCTGCTCGGCCTGGTCGTCGAGCAGGTCACCGGCCGCTCGTACGCCATGGAGGCCGAGCGGAGGATCATCGCTCCCCTGCGTCTGACGGGCACCTCCTTCCCCGGCTCCCGCACCTCTCTGCCCTCCCCGCACGGCCGCGCCTTCGACTCGGACGGGACCGACGTCACCGAACTCGACCCGCGGGTGGCCGGGGCCGCGGGCGAGCTGGTGACCACGCTCGCCGACCTGGACCGCTTCTACGCGGCACTGCTCGGCGGCGAACTGCTGCCCCCACGCCGGCTGCGCGAGATGCTCGACACCCGTACCGCACACGGCTCGTACGGCATGGGCCTGTTCCCCGCGAGACTCCCGTGCGGCGTCACGGTGTGGGGACACAACGGCCGGATCTCCGGCAGCTACGTGCGCACCGCGGCCACCGTCGACGGTCGGCGTGTCCTCACGTTTCGCGTGAACACGACGGCGATCGCAGACCCCGGCCTCGAACCGGCCTTGCTCGCCGCCGAGTTCTGCCCTCGCATTCCGTAGAACGAGCCGGTTCCGAACGAAGATCCCGACTCACGACACCCGTTCGAGTGAAACAGCCGGGCGAGAGCCTGTTCCGGCCCACGCGAGCCGGGCTCCGGGCCGCCAGGTCCGGCCCGGAGCCACAAAGGCTGGGCCCTGAGGTCCGGCCCGGAGCCGCGAGGTCCGGAGCCCGGCCGAGGGCAAGCAAACCGTGTACGGGCCACCCAGGCCGATCCGGGACAGCCGGATCCGGCCCGGGGACAATCCGGAGACCGGTCACGGGCGCGAGGGCAGCGGAGCCGGTCTGGGGGGCGAGGGCAGCGGGAGCCGGTCCGGGGGGCAAGGGCAGCGGGAGCCGGCCCCAGGGTGAGCCAGAACCGGCCCGGGACGAGCCCGAACCGGCCCGAGGCATCCCGGGACCCGCCCGCGGCACCCCGGGACCCGGCGCCCGACCACCGGGCGGGTGGGTTCAGACGGGTGCGATGTCGGGGGCTCCCAGTCGGGCCGCGTCCGCCGTCAGGTCGTCGGGCTGGCGCTGGGACTCCCGCTCGGCCTCGACCCGCTTCTCGTAGTGCTGGACCTCGCGCTCGATGCGGTCCTTGTCCCACCCGAGGACCGGCGCCATCAGCTCGGCGGCCTCGCGGGCGCTGCGCGTGCCGCGGTCGAAGGTCTCGATGGAGATGCGGGTACGGCGCGTCAGGACATCGTCCAGGTGCCGTGCCCCCTCGTGGGAGGCGGCATAGACGATCTCGGCGCGCAGATAGTCGTCGGCGAACTGGAGCGGCTCGCCCAGCGCCGGGTCCGCGACGATGAGATCCAGCACCTCCTCCGCCATCGCCCCGAAGCGGTTCAGCAGATGCTCCACCCGCACCACGTGCAGGCCGGTCCGAGCGGCGATCCGCGCCCGTGCGTTCCACAGCGCCCGGTAACCCTCCGCGCCCATCAGCGGCACGTCCTCCGTGACGCAGTCGGCGACCCGCTGGTCGAGGCCGCGCACCGCCTCGTCGACCGCGTCCTTCGCCATCACCCGGTACGTCGTGTACTTGCCGCCCGCGACCACCACCAGCCCCGGCACCGGATGCGCGACGGTGTGTTCCCGCGACAGCTTGCTGGTGGCGTCGGACTCGCCGGCCAGCAGCGGCCGCAGCCCGGCGTAGACACCCTCGACGTCGTCGCGGGTCAGCGGCACCCTCAGCACCGAGTTCACGTGCTCCAGCAGATAGTCGATGTCCGCGCTGGAGGCGGCCGGATGGGCCTTGTCGAGGTCCCAGTCGGTGTCGGTGGTGCCGACGATCCAGTGCCGGCCCCAGGGGATGACGAACAGCACGGACTTCTCGGTGCGCAGGATCAGCCCGGTGGTGGAACTGATCCGGTCCCTCGGCACGACGAGGTGGATGCCCTTGGACGCGCGGACGTGGAACTGCCCGCGCTCGCCCACCATCGCCTGGGTGTCGTCGGTCCACACACCGGTGGCGTTGACGACCTGCCGGGCGCGGATCTCGTACTCCCCGCCCCCCTCGACGTCCTGCACCCGCGCGCCCACGACGCGTTCGCCCTCGCGCAGGAAACCGGTCACCCGCGCGCGGTTGGCCGCCTTCGCGCCGTAGGCCGCGGCCGTGCGCACCAGGGTGGCGACGAAGCGGGCGTCGTCCATCTGGGCGTCGTAGTACTGCAACGCGCCGACCAGTGCGTCCTTCTTCAAGGCGGGCGCGACGCGCAGGGCGTGCCCCCGGGTCAGATGGCGGTGCATCGGCAGGCCACGGCCGTGCCCGCGGGCCATGGACATCGCGTCGTAGAGCGCGACGCCGGAACCGGCGTACAGGCGTTCCCAGCCCTTGTGCTGGAGCGGATACAGGAAGGGCACCGGCTTCACCAGATGCGGAGCGAGCCGCTCCAGCAGCAGCCCGCGCTCCTTCAGCGCTTCCCGCACGAGTGCGAAGTCGAGCATCTCCAGGTAGCGCAGTCCACCGTGGATCAACTTGCTGGACCTGCTCGAGGTGCCCGAAGCCCAGTCGCGTGCCTCGACCAGCCCCGTGGAAAGGCCGCGCGTCACGGCGTCCAGGGCGGTGCCCGCGCCGACCACACCGGCTCCCACCACCAGCACGTCCAGTTCACGCTCGGCCATGGCTGCCAGTGACTCGGCTCGCTGCGCCGGCCCCAGTGTCGCTGTCCTCACCGCTGCCTCCCGCTGTAGATCGCGCCGGCCGCACCCTCAGGGCGAGATCCGGTTCGTATCCCCCATGCCCAAATTCTGACCGCGTTGCCCGACTTCAGCCACCACTCGCCCCCAGCCTGTGGACAACTCTCACGGAACCTGAACCGGCCTTCCGGACAACACGGCCGGTCCCGGCCGATCAGGACACCGCCCGAGCTGCTCGATCGACACAGCCGACCAACACAGTCGATCAATCCCGCATAACGGTCATATTTACTCCTAGTCTGACATTGCGCTCGTCCACTCTGTCCACAGGGCTTGCGCACCTGTCCCACCTCGGTTACTGGGAAGGACGGCATACGCCATGCCCGCAGATCTCGCCGTCATCGGACTCGGCCCGCTCGGCCTGCCCGTGGCCCAGGCCGCCGTGGCCGCCGGCATCCCCACCATCGGCTACCGCACCGGCCCCGAGGCCGGCTCCCTCAGCCCCGCCGAACTGCGCAGGATGCTCTCGGGAGGCTTCCGGCCCGCCACCAACCCCGCCGAACTGGGCCGGGTGCGCACCGCCGTGATCTGCGCCCCGACCCCGCGTGACACGGACGGCGGACTCGACCTGAGCCAGGTGGAGGCGGCCGCCCGCACTCTCGCCGGACACCTGCGCCCGCACACCACCGTGATCCTCGAGTCGCCCGTGTACCCCGGGGCCACGGAGGAATTCCTGCGGCCGCTCCTGGAGGAGATGTCCGGCCTTCGCGCGGGCCGCGACTTCCACCTCGCCTACTCCCCCAGCCGGGTCGACCCCGGCAGCCGCACCTTCACCCCGGCCAACACTCCGAAGGTCATCGGCGGCCTCACCCCCGCGTGCACCGAGTCCGCCGCCGCGTTCTACGGCCGTCTCACCGACAAGGTGGTACGCGCGCGTGGCCTGCGGGAGGCCGAGACCGTGCAGCTCCTGGAGACCAACTTCCGGCACGTCAACATCGCCCTCGTCAACGAGATGGCCGTCCTCTGCCACGACCTGGGCGTCGACCTGTGGGACGTCGTCCGCTGCGCGGAGACCAAGCCCTTCGGCTTCGAGGCCTTCCGCCCCGGTCCCGGTGTCGGCGGCCACTCCGTCCCCCTGGACAGCACCGGCCACCCCGGCAGTCCGCTGCGCATGGTCGAGCTGGCCCAGCAGGTCAACAACCGCATGCCCCGCTACGTCGTCCAGCGCGCCGCCGCCCTCCTCAACGAGCACGGCAAGTCGGCGCGGGGCGCGCGCGTGCTGCTGCTCGGCGTCACCTACAAGCCCGACCTCGCCGACCAGCAGAACACCCCCGCGCGCGAGATCGCGGTCCGCCTGATGGAGCTCGGCGCCGCCGTCAGCTACAACGACCCGCACGTCCCGTCCTGGAGCGTCCTGGACCGCCCGGTGCCGCGCGCCGACTCCCTCTACGAGGCCGCCGCCGAGGCCGACCTGACGATCCTCCTCCAGCAGCACCGGACGTACGACCTCCAGGGGCTGTCGGTGAAGGCACAGCTGCTGCTGGACACGCGGGGGGCCACCCCTACGGGGGCGGCGCACCGGTTGTGAGCCCGGGGCGCACACGGCCGCCCCGTGCTCCGGGGGCTGGTGGCGTACGGCACGGCCCGCCGGTAACGTACGAAACAGGTGGAGCCCACCGCAGCGGTCACTGCGGCAGGCTCCAGGATGGATCACGGAGTGTCCGCCCCTAGTGTGTGTGGGGGCGGCCGCTCATCGTCCGCAACAGGTGGAGCCCACCGCAGCCGATACTGCGGCAGGCTCCAGGATGGATCACGGAGTGTCCGCCCCTAGTCGGTATGGGGGCGGCCGCTCACCATCCGAAAAGACGCAAGATCCACCTCCTCCGGCACTGCACCGTCCGAAGACGGCATCGGTCCCAGCGGGTGGGCTTGCGGTGACGGCCCATGGGCGCCCCCTTCCACGACGCCGCCCATGACCCGGTGAACGGCACGTTCAGGAACTCGGGCCGGGCCCCGAGGGCCGGGGTCCGGACCCATGTCCTTGGAAGGGGGCACCCCACACAACTGGGGCGCCGATCCGGACGCTACCGCCCGCGACCCCCCTGACCAGCCCACTTCCCTCCCGAACGCAACCGAGCGCCCCCACCCCACGCCACACGCCCCGGTCCCCGCGGGCATACGAAAGGGGCCCGCCCCCACCCCCCAGCGCGCGGTGCCCCCCCCCCCCCAGGCCCCCCCCCAGCAGAACCACCCCCGGCGCGTAAAAAAAA